>JBFLYJ010000658.1:0-1694 GCA_040756635.1 Nitrospirota bacterium | reverse complement strand
GTCACTCCCGTGCATCTTGATCTGACAAATCACGAGGCCGTGAAATATCTGAAAAAGAACTGGAAGATATAAAGGATATGAAGCACTATGATGTAATAATCGTCGGCGCCGGACCTGCCGGTATCTTTGCCGCTATTGAGATTGTATCGTCCGTCAGGGACATCAGGGTGCTGATGATTGAAAAAGGCGTGGATATCGATGACCGGATATGTCCGTCCGCGGTCAGAGAGGTTTCATGTACCGCGTGTCCTGAATGCGGTCTTCTGTGCGGCTGGGGTGGCGCGGGCGCCTTCAGCGACGGCAAGCTGAGCCTTTCAAAGGAAATAGGCGGAAACCTCGTTCGATATATAGGAGACGACGAGCTTCAGTCACTAATAGATTACACAGACGGACTATATATTAAATACGGCGCCCCTTCCACTGTTTACGGCGGTAATATGGACAAGGTCAATTCCATAATGCATACCGCTGAAGAAAACGGGCTGACATTGATCCCGTCCAGGATCAGGCACATTGGGACAGACCGCTGCCCTGAGGTCCTGAAAAAGATGCAGGCGGAACTGGATTCAAAGGTCGATATTGTTTTTTCCAGGAATGTCAAAAGGATTATTGCAGAGAATGGAAAAACAATTGGCGTGGAAACAGGCAGCGGTGATGTTTATCATTCCCGCTTTGTAATAGTGGCGCCGGGGCGGGAAGGGGCATTGTGGCTTGAAAAACAGGCGAAGCTTATGGGATTGTCGTTGCTGAAAAATCCTGTAGATATCGGCGTCAGGGTCGAGCTGCCTGCGGTGGTCCTTGAACCCCTGACCAAGGTTGTCTATGAACCCAAACTTATCTACAATACAAAAAAGTTCAAAGACAGGATCAGGACTTTCTGCGTAAATCCCTACGGGGAAGTCGTGAAGGAATATGTGAAAGGGGTCTGGATTGTCAACGGGCATAGTTATGCCAATAAAAAGACTGCTAACACGAATTTTGCGCTGCTCGTCAGCACTCATTTTACCGAACCATTTGATGAGCCTCATTTGTACGGCAGGTATGTGGCCCGGCTTGCCAATCTCCTGGGCAAGGGGGTCATCCTTCAAAGACTCGGTGACCTTTGCGCCGGCCGGAGATCAAACCCGTCAAGGATCAAAAGGGGCCGCGTAAAACCCACACTCACCGATGCGGTCCCGGGAGACCTGAGCTTTGCGCTGCCTCACCGCTATATTACCGACATTCTTGACATGCTGAAGGTAATGGACAGGATAGCCCCCGGGGTAAACAGCCCTCACACCCTTCTCTACGGCATCGAAGTAAAGTTCTATTCGAGGCAGCTTAAGCTCAGCGGCAGTCTGGAGACCGAGATAGAGAACCTGTTTGCCATAGGCGACGGCGCCGGGGTCAGCAGGGGACTTATACAGGCCTCGGCATCTGGTATAATTGCGGCAAGAGAGATACTGCGAAGGTTCTCATCCTAGGGACAGGCCTTGTGCCTGCCTGTTAACAGGGCAACCACTCATGATTGCCCCTGCAAAGAAATATGTCTTACGAAAAACAGCGCCATTTAATGGTTGAGTACCAGTTGAGGAACCGGGGGATAAAAGACGAGCGGGTCCTCGGCGCCATGGATGAGGTGCCGAGACATCTGTTCGTCGGCGTGGACGAACAGGACAGGGCGTATGATGACTGCGCCCTCCCCATCGGCGAAG
>JBFLYJ010000657.1:0-1696 GCA_040756635.1 Nitrospirota bacterium | reverse complement strand
AAGCTGGCTGACGGTTTTTTAAACTGGAGCATGACAAAATCAAGATGGGAGGTGGCGGGCTTCAGCGAAGACATAAAGCAGATTGAACCCGGAGATACCATCATCGTCCCTGAAAAACTGGAGCGCGTAGCGTGGCTGAGGGAGGTCAAGGATTTAACGCAGATACTTTATCAGATAGCTGTTACGGCAGGTGTGTCCATAGCGCTGTTTTAACGAAAGTTATGAGTTATGAGTCAAGAGTTATGAGCCATGAATTATGAGTTGCGGATTTTTCGTTCTCTTTAATTCAAATTCAAAACTCATCACTCGCTCCTTCAAACTCCTGTCATTTGCAGCTTTGTTTTTGTTCCTTTTCTTCTTCCCTTCTTATTTATTTTCTCAAACGCTTAACTCTAAACCCTCAACTCGCAGCTCAGTTGAAGAGCCTTTTACTTTTCCTTCCAACTGGGGCGGCACGGGTCTTATGGAAGTTCCTACCGCGCGAATAATGAGGAAGAACAGCTACCGTCTCGGCTTCGGCGAGGTGAGACCTTACAGGTATTATTACGGGACAATCAGTCCTTTCAGCAGACTCGAAATTACCGGAAGGATAACGGAAGAGATGGGAATCCCTTCGGGACTGGTCAGCCAGAAAAATTTTAAAGACAAAGCGATTGATTTCAAATACCGTATTCTCTCTGAAGGCAAATACATGCCTGCCCTTGCGGTGGGAATTATGGATCCCCACGGCACACGTATTTTCCCGTCACAGTATATAGTTGCGGGCAAACAGATATACCCTTTTGATTTTACTTTGGGATTCGGCAACGGAAGATTCGGCAGGAGGCCGGTTATTGCAAGCTCCGAAGATGTAAGAATCGAGATGATAACACATCCCCGTCAGTGGCTTGAAGACGCACAATTTTTCTGGGGCGTGCAATTCGTTCCCTCTGAAAAATACGCCCTGATGCTTGAATACAGCCCTGTTAAATATCATAAACAGACAGGCGACCCCGCACAAAGAAAAAATTTTCAGGAGCCCGTTCCTTCGGAATATAATTTCGGCCTGCGATATAAACCGGCAAAGTGGGCTGAAATTGATCTGAGTTATCAAAGAGGCAACCGCTTCGGCGTTAGTTTGTCGACATCGTTTGATATCGGAAAACCTCTCATACCGATCTATGATCCGGTGTACAGGGAGAAGTCTTTTGACATGCTCAATCCGATACAGGGAAGACTTGCAAAGGCCCTTCATAATTCCGGGTTCAGCGATATCGGCGTGGCCGTAATTGATGGGCAGCTTTGGATAGAAGCGCAAAACGACAAATACTTTTTTACCACGAGGGCTATCGGCGTCATTTTAAAAATAGTTGCGGACATCAACCCTGAAGATGTCGATGAGATTCACATTATCCTCAAAGAGAATGAAATACCTGCAGTTGAGCTCAGAACCGCAAAGACGGATGTTATCGATCTGTACGCAGAGAAAATGACGCTGCGTGAGTTTCTCGCTTTATCGGAAATCAATACAGCGATAACAGAGACGCCGGATATCCCGGTTGAACGGAAATCACATTACAAATACGGGATCAGACCGTCTTTTGAAACATTCCTGAATGACCCGTCGGGGTTCTTCAGGTATCGTATCGGCGCTGACGGATGGGTCAGTTTTCAGCCGTGGGAAGGCTCGTCTTTTATCCTTGGGCTTGCGACATAT
>JBFLYJ010000656.1:0-1696 GCA_040756635.1 Nitrospirota bacterium | reverse complement strand
TCTTTTTGCCTGAGCCGTTCCTCAGCGCGTTTCATCGCGGCTTTCGCCCTTTCCACATCAATATGGTCCGACCGCTCCGCGCTGTCCGCAAGTATGGTGACCCTGTCGGGTCCTACTTCGGAATAGCCGCTGTTGATGAAAAAGATCCCTGTCTCGGAACCTTTTTTGTAAGTAAGCATGCCGATACTGAGGGTGGTAAGAAACGGTACGTGTTCAGGAAGTACCCCGAATTCACCCTCACTGCCGGAGGCGACTATCTCATCGACCTCATCGGTAAAAACGTGGCCGTACGGTGTTACTATGTCCAATGTCAGTTTATCAGCCATTTATATTCCTCTTTTTAGCTGTAAGCTATTAGCTGTCAGCTAACAGCTTTATTATCCTCCGGCCAGTTTCTTGGCCTTTTCCTCAACTTCTTCAATGCCGCCGACCATGTAAAAGGCCTGTTCCGGCAGATCGTCGTACTTGCCTTCTACGACGGCCTTGAATCCCTTAATAGTGTCCGCCAGCTTTACGTACTTGCCGGGAGTCCCGGTAAATGTCTCTGCAACATGGAAAGGCTGGCTGAGGAACCTCTGGAGTTTCCTTGCGCGCGCAACTATCAGTTTATCATCTTCAGAAAGCTCTTCCATACCGAGAATCGCTATGATGTCCTGGAGTTCCTTGTATCTCTGAAGCACAATCTGAACCTGCCTTGCCACCGAATAGTGCTCCTCCCCGAGGATGAGCGGGTCCAGAATCCTTGAAGTAGAATCAAGCGGATCCACGGCAGGATATATACCAAGCTCTGAAATCTGTCTTGAGAGAACGACCGTACCGTCAAGGTGCGTAAAGGCGGTCGCAACGGCAGGGTCCGTAAGGTCATCGGCAGGGACGTAAATGGCCTGCATCGACGTGATGGCGCCCTTGTTTGTAGATGTGATTCTTTCCTGCAGAACGCCCATGTCCGTACCGAGTGTCGGCTGGTATCCGACCGCTGAAGGCATTCTTCCGAGGAGCGCTGAAAGTTCTGCGCCCGCGAGTGTATATCTGAAAATATTGTCAAGGAAGATAAGCACGTCCTGTCCTTCATCTCTGAAATACTCTGCCGTAGTAAGGGCTGAAAGTGCGACCCTCGCCCTCGCTCCAGGCGGCTCGTTCATCTGTCCGTAAATAAGCGCTGTTTTCTCGAGAACGCCCCCTTCCTTCATTTCAAGGTAGAGGTCATTCCCTTCCCTCGTCCTCTCACCGACTCCGGCAAACACCGACACGCCACCGTGCACCATCGCGATATTGTGGATCATCTCCATGATAACAACGGTCTTGCCGACACCCGCGCCGCCGAACATCCCCATCTTTCCGCCTTTCACAAAGGGGACGAGCAGGTCAAAAACCTTAACGCCCGTCTCGAAGACCTGCGTTGAAGTGTCCTGGGCTACAAAATCAGGGGCCTCCCTGTGGATCGGGAGCCTGTCTTTTGAATCAATGGGCCCGAGCTGGTCAACCGGTTCCCCGATAACATTCATGATCCTGCCCAGGGTCTTGGCCCCCACCGGGACCGTGATCGGAAGGCCGGTGTCGACCGCGGGTGTGCCTCTTACGAGACCGTCGGTCGCGGACATGGCAACGGTCCTCACCATGTTGTCTCCCAGATGGGCGGCAACTTCGAGGGTGACGTTAATGTCCGGAATGCCCTTTGCGGCATCACCCGGCTGCT
>JBFLYJ010000655.1:0-1700 GCA_040756635.1 Nitrospirota bacterium | reverse complement strand
CCGGCAGATTCCATGAGTTTCTCGGCAACGAGAAGGGTTTTCCTGATATTGTCATCCACGGGATGGCCGAAATTTTTCTGGTCGAAGATAGGGATGTGGACGGTCACGTCAGGACGCATACCCCTGTCATGGGAGTAGGTTATTGAGCCGGCCTCGATTGTTGTTGATTCGCACATGTGCATGGGGTCGCAGGTATTCGAAAGAGCCTCGGCAAGCCTCATCACGTCATGTTCAACTCTTTTGTATTCGGCCGCATCCGGGCCGCCCTTTGCCGCATCAGGGAAGGTGGCATATAAGTTGAGCTGAAAACCTATCTGGACGAGACTGCCTTTTTTATTGATGTAATATGGTTCGGTGTCATAGCAGATTCTCCGCCTTTTCACGACGTCAAGCAGTTCCTTCTCGCTTTCGAACAATCCTGCTATGTTCAGTTTTAAAGTCATTCCGTGTAAATTAAGTTTAACAGATTTATGTAATATATAATGCATCAGAGAAATCTGAACATAAAAGAGGAGGTAATCGCATGAAATATCAGATAGGAAGGCCGGGCAGGGTCGTTGTCGCGAGGTTTGAGGATAAGGAAGACGTCCTCGGAAACCTTGTCAGCATCGCCGCAAAAGAGAAGATAAGGGCAGCGGTATTTTATATTATCGGAGGCATGAGGGAAGGGAAAATAGTTGTAGGGCCGGAAAAGGATGCGATGCCTCCTGTGCCTGTGTGGAAGGAACTCGGGGAGACGCACGAGGTTGTCGGGCTTGGCACGATATTTTATCAGGGTGGCGAGCCCAAGGTTCATTTTCATGGCGCATTCGGCAAAAAAGAGATGGTCAAGATGGGCTGCCTCAGAGAGAAATCAGAGACATTTCTTGTCATCGAGGCGATTATCATAGAGGTGGACGGAATAGATGCGGCAAGGGAGTTCGACCCGGTATCCGGCCTTACGCTGCTGAAGCTTTAGACTATTTGCCGTCAGGCCTTTCGTACAGCAGGCGGGAACCAAGGTTTTTCAGCCTGAACACGCTCTCAATCTTTTCGTAGGTGTTTTCCCTGATATTGTATGTTGCGGCCGAGATGTCCAGTTTGTTATCGGGGCCTATCAGGTCCTTCATCCTCGGATTCATGTCATCAGGGGAGACCGGAGAAAGCTCCGGCACTATCTCCACGATTGCGGTGCCTGCAAGCGATTCGGAGAGCTGTTTATAGAAGTCCTCCTGGCACCTGCCCACATATTCTCCTCCGAGAAGGATATTTTTTGCGCCCACCTTCTGAAGGAATTCAGTGAGCGTGGTTATGTCTTCATCGTTCAATTGGCCGCGATTGGGTTTCTTTGACTCCATATACAGTACCGATTCAGACATGTTCGTCACGTCATTTATGAATCTCATGTATTCGTCATTATCGTTCTTATAGCTGAATATCGTATATTTCTTATAGTTTCCGGGCAGTATAATTATGATAAGTTTATGCTCTGTGGATTTGTATTCAATGAAGTTTCGCTCTATCCTTTCGAATTCCCTCATAATGCTGACTACCGTGGCGCTATGGCGTGATTTTAAGCCGGTATTCGATGACTCTTCGAACTTTTCTATAAAGAGATCCATTATGTTGCCGGGCGCGGACTTTGCCTCTCGTGCTATCCTGGGGTGTTGGAAAAATGTATAAAATCCGGGGTGGTTGATTATATATACGGTTCCGTTGTC
>JBFLYJ010000654.1:0-1703 GCA_040756635.1 Nitrospirota bacterium | reverse complement strand
ATACTATCCCGGTGCAGACACGGCAATGCTTCCTTCAGGCCTTTTGATCAGAACAGGGACGGCTTTATTACCGGAGAAGGCGGGGCCGCCGTCTTCCTTGAGACTTATGAAAGGGCTAAGCAGAGGGGCGCAAATATACTCGGCAGGGTAATGGGTGTTTCAAATGCCATTGAATTCGCGCCCGGAAACAAGTTCAGCGTCCCTGAAAAAGTCTGCAGGCGGAGCGTCCTTTCGGTCCTGGACGACGCCAAATCCTCCATCAGCGACCTCGCTTTTATAGTTGCGCACGGCAGCGGCACACAGAAAGGCGACATGTCCGAGCTGAATTCACTGAAGGACATTTTCAGTCAGCAGAAAGCGGACACCCCGGTCTGCGGGCTCAAGCCGTATACCGGCCACATGGGCGCCGCGAGCGACATCGCCGAGATCATATTCGGCATGCATGCGGTCAAAGAGAGGACCGTCCCGGCAACGCCGAATTTTCACGCGGCTGAAAAAGGTTTCTCGGACCTGAAAATATCCGCGTCCGCCCGGCCCTGCGACAGGGACAGGTTTCTTTCGATCAGCTATGGAGTCGGCGGACAGTCGTCAACGGTGGTTATTGAGGTACCCCGGCCGTGATTGTTTAAGTGAAGAAAAAACGCAAGAAAAAAAGCCGTCCTGTCAAACTCCTGGAATATTACGCAGCCTGCGTTATTTTCTTCATCGCACGCGTAATTCCATTCTGGGGAATAAAACTCATCGGCAATGTTCTCGGTGACGCCCTCTTCTTTTTCATACCTAAACGACGTAATGTCGCGATAGAAAATCTGAAGCATGCGTATTCAGGGGAAAAGGACAGCGATGAAATAATTCGTATCGCGCGACAGAGCTGCAGGTCGTTTATATATACCTTTCTTGAAATAGTCAAGTTCCGCTACCTTTTTACCGGTCCGGATATAATTAAAAAAATGAAAAGGTACGCGGACGATCTGGACGGTCTTTTTCTTAAAGCAAAAAAAATACATGATGAGTCGGGCGGCTGTATCTTCGTGACCCCTCATCTGGGCAACTGGGAGGTACTGCCTCATGTGAGTTCGGTCGCGGGCATACCGCTTGCGATCGTGGCCAGGCCGCTGGACAATGAGTATCTTGAAAAGCTCATTTTCAGCAGCCGCACGGTGGAAGGCCAGTTTATAATTCCGAAGAAAAACGCCATGTTCGTACTTCAGCGGACATTACAGAAAGGGACATCCATAGGCATGCTTCCGGACCAAAGCACAATGAAGGGCCTGGTAATGGATTTCTTCGGTCGTCCGGCGACAACCACCCCGGTCCCGGCGATCCTGGCCGTAACGTACAAAAGGCCTGTCGTCGTTGTCGCCGCGTGCCGCATGGAGGACAATAAATACGAAGGCTTTGTCAGTGACGCCATATGGCCAGAGGAAGGTTACAAGAGCGAAAAAGACGAGATATTCCGCATTACGCAGGAGATCACCCGCAATATGGAAGCCGTCATCAGAAAGCACCCTGAGCAGTACCTCTGGATGCATAACCGGTGGAAGACATATGAGGGGAAGAAGCAGGTCATGTCGTGACTTTTATCTGATAGTATTTTGCGGAAGGGGTGGGTCCCCGTTCAGGCCAGATTAACGTCCCTCTTGATATAAGCTTCATAATCCTTGGTTACAGGAACATACTCCTGCCCTATCAATGACGATGAA
>JBFLYJ010000653.1:0-1704 GCA_040756635.1 Nitrospirota bacterium | reverse complement strand
GGTGCATATCGCCACTGTCGGCTTCAATATCTCACGTGCTATGTAACGCCCTATAATCATGTTCTGATGAACTCACAAACACTAAGTTTTAAGTTACGTTCGATTGTACAATGCATTGAAAGCATCACTGGCGGAGCGCCGATTCACTCATTTTTGTAACAAAATTAAAAAAAGCGTTCACCAGCATGGTGCGCTGATAACGCTTAAATCAGCTATCGCTCTTTAAGGAGTAGAGGAAATTTTGAAAATGCAAGCCTTCAGACCGCAGTTGCCTTTTTCAGTCGGCAAATGTTTTCATCGAAGCCAACCGAGCCATTTTCGGCGCAGACGGTAACGACCCTCTCGGCCTGTTTGAGATCAGCCGGGTAATCTACTTCACACCACTGCACTCCTTTGATCGAACAGGTCCACACCGGCATTATTCGGGCCATCTCATCAATAACGGACAGGTACCATTTAGTGGCTGCCTCCGGATTAGCCAAAGCGCTTTTCAGTGCATTGCGGAACAATATCGGGCCCTCCCCCCGGAAAAGGATCATGCCGATGGATTCCCCGTTGATTCTGTCAGGTGCAATGTTTTTTCCGATTTTGACAAGTCGTCCGCCATCCATTTCGACTTTCATGTCATCAGCATCATAGATATCTTTATGACTCACAACAACCGTCACCGGGCGGTCAGGCGATTCGCATAAACGCCTCGGCACGGCGGCCTCAAATAGGGTGTCGCCATTGAGAAGAATAAAATCTTCGTTCATCTCATCACGCGCCATCCAGCAACTCACTATATTATCCGTTTTCTCATAGTCTTGATTGTAAAGGGTCTTTACCTGTTCCGTTCCATATCGACGCCGGAGAATATCCTCGACTTTTTCCGCACGATACCCGGTCACCACAGTGATCCGATGAATCCCGCACTTGCTTAATTCATCAATCTGCCATTCAATCAATGTTTTTCCTTGTATCGCCAAGAGGCATTTGGGCACTGCAGCAGTCAGCGGCAATAGTCTCTTTCCCTGCCCTGCGCTTAGAATAATTGCCTTCATAAAATCAGCTCCGTTACTTAAATAAGTTTCAAGATGCTCAAGCACAGGAACATCTTAAAAAATACCCGCCCCCAAGACTCGGTCGAAAGAAGAACCCTTTGCATCCTTCTATCTCATCATCGGCCTTTTACATATTGACCATGGGGAATAATATATGTATTATCACTTTTCTCAGATGTTTTGAAAGACCTGATCTTCCTGTCTACCTAAAAAGTGTATGAGCGTAATGAATTTTGAAAATCAGACGCCACATAAGCACGACCATTTATTAGACAACTCGATCCGGATAATTAAAGCACAGAACCGCAGGGAGTACAATACGTTTATTCGTGTGCCATGGTCGTTATACAGAGACGATCCAATGTGGGTGCCTCCGCTAGTGCTTGAACGACGTATGCACCTATCTCCCAAGAATCCTTATTTTGAGCATGCGACCTGTTGTTTTTGGATCGCTTACCGAGACGAGAAACCGGTAGGACGTATCAGTGCTCAGATCGACCGACTTCACCTTGAACGTTACCAGGATGATACCGGTTTTTGGGGAATGCTGGAAGCCGAGGATAATATTGAAACGTTTCAGACACTTCTGAATACTGCCGAAAACTGGCTTCGCAGCCATGGAATGGTACGCGCACGGGGACCATTTAGTCTATCCATCAAC
>JBFLYJ010000652.1:0-1706 GCA_040756635.1 Nitrospirota bacterium | reverse complement strand
CCGGGACCTGGATTTGAGCAAGGCACTGGAATTTGAGATCAGGAAACGCGCCGAAAAACTGGTCAAATTCTACAGCCGGATAACGAGATGCAAAGTCGTGCTGGAATCACCTCACCGACACAGGCAGCAGGGCAAACGGTATCATGTCCAGATTGTAATGAGCGTGCCGGGAGCTGAACTGGTCGTCAAACGAAATCCTCACGAAGACCTCCATGTGGCCATCAGAGACAGTTTTGATGCCGCACGCAGACAGCTTGAAGACTATTCAAAACGCCGCAGGGGAGACATAAAACAGCATGAGGAAACACCTGTCGCCATGATAAGCGCCGTTTACGGCGATAAGGGTTTCGGCTTTATAACCACGGTTGACAACCAGGAGATATATTTTCACAGGAACAGTGTTCTGAACAGCAGCTTTGACCATCTTGAAGTAGGAATGAAAGTGCGCTATTCCGAAGGCAAAGGTGAAAATGGCCCTCGGGCGACCGCCGTCACCGTCATCTGATAAAATGAATTTTTGCATAAGTCAATATTAGTGTTTACGATTCCAGTAAAAAGAATTATAGACAGAATGTATAAATGGGGTTCTGCCCCAAACCTCGGGTTGTCATACGGTATTTTTTTATATCCCATTAATTGTTTTAGGGATGCGAGGGACTGAACGCTCCTACTTCCTCACAGTCCGGGAACAATCAAGGGGGGAATTCTTGTAAGCCACTGTTTGTGCTTACATGTTATGTGATCATTTATAGTTTTCAGGTCAATTATTAAGCCGGACAATAAAATAGAGTCATCCTCCGGCCTGCTTCATTACTTGGTTTCATCACCGATACGCGATCAGTAACCTGCGCTTTTACAGTGAGACCAATGCCTTCGGATGGCCCTATTAATTTTGTGCGATGCCCTGCCCAAGATAAACCTTTGAGCTTTTTCTATTGATGAGCTTCAGCGAATGTTTCAGGCTTCCCCTTTGCTTCCGGGGCCTGCTCACCACATCCGTCACCCGCTCACTTACCCAGTTGCTTGGTACTCAGGTCTAATCTTTTACAGGGTACCGCAATCTGTTTTCTTAATTCCATTCTATCTCATTAAAGCATAATGTCAACCCCCCTTCGGATGTCTGCTGAAATAAGGGGCTTCAGGACGCCCTTCTGTCAGGTGGTATAATATTTCCATCATGAAAATATACTTATTAACGGAATTGGCATCTCAGCCTGATGCACTGATACAGTGAGTAAATCTGTCATGACAGAGACCCCTGTGTTTCAGGCGCGTGGTGTGACCAAGGTGTACCGCATGGGTCAGGTGGAAGTGCATGCCCTGCGGGGTGTGGATATGGACCTCTTCCCTGGCGAGCTGATCGTCCTCCTCGGGCCTTCGGGCAGCGGCAAGTCGACCCTTCTGAATATCCTGGGCGGACTGGACACCGCGACAACCGGACAGGTCATGTACCGGCACCAGGACATAACCGGGGCTCTCGATAAGGAGCTTACCGATTACCGCAGGTTTCATGTGGGTTTTGTTTTTCAGTTTTACAATCTTATACCGAGCCTGACCGCACTCGAAAACGTTTCAGTCGTCACCGAAATCGCCGGGGACCCGATGGAGCCGGCAGAGGCCCTCAGGCTGGTCGGTCTGGCTGACCGGCTGGACCACTTCCCTGCCCAGTTGTCAGGCGGCGAACAGCAGCGCGTCGCGATTGCGCG
>JBFLYJ010000651.1:0-1706 GCA_040756635.1 Nitrospirota bacterium | reverse complement strand
CCGTGACAATGATCTTGTCGTCAAGATCGGGGTCAATGACCGAGCCGAAGATTATTTCAGCGTCTTCATCCGCGGCCTCCCTTACAAGGCTCGCGGCCTCATTGACCTCATGAAAGGATAAGGAGGAGCCTCCAGTGATGTTTATCAGTACGCCTTTGGCGCCATCAATGGAGGTCTCCTCCAGCAGGGGACTCTTTATTGCCATCTTCGCAGCGTTTACCGCCCTGTTCTCCCCTTCAGCGTTTCCTATTCCCATAAGGGCCCTTCCGCTTTCCGAGAGGATGGTTTTAATGTCCGCAAAGTCCTGGTTTATCAGGCCCGGAACGAGTATAAGGTCGGATATGCCTTTTACCGCCTGTCTCAGGACATCATTGGCGAGGTTAAGGGCCTGCAGCCAGGGGGTATGCTTCTCGGTAATGTCCAGCAGCCTGTTATTATGGATGATAATGATCGCATCAACATATTTTCTTAATTCCTTGATCCCCTGCTCGGCGTTTCGCGCCCTCTTGTTTCCTTCAAACAGAAACGGTCTGGTGACTACTGCCGTCGTAAGAATGCCCATCTCCCTGGCTATCTCAGCTACTACCGGAGCGGCACCAGTCCCGGTCCCGCCGCCCATGCCGGCGGTTATGAATACCATATCCGCCCCCCCCAGGGCCTGTTCTATCAGAGTCCTGTCATCAAGCGCCGCCTGTCTGCCCACTTCAGGATTCGCGCCGGCGCCGAGTCCTTTGGTCAATGTATTGCCGATCTGGATGCACTGGTTCGCGAGAGAAGATTCCAGCGCCTGCGCGTCTGTATTTATGGCGATAAATTCAACTCCCTGAAGACTTGAAGCTATCATGCTGTTGACAGCGTTGCTTCCGCCCCCCCCGATACCTGCGATCTTGATTTTTGCAGTTATCCTGTTCTGAACCTCTTCCAGATCAAAAATTCTCATAATACCCTCCTTTAAAATTTTTATTATTTATATCGATCTTCATCTTTCATTGATCTCTTTAGTTTCTTCGCAATAAAACACTTGCAAAAATAATTTCTTTATATCCTGAATACATTCATCTTCATTAACTGAAAATTTTAGAGGCCTCTTCATACCACCCCTTCATCTTAGCCTTCATCCCGCCGTTACCGGACACCGCAGCCGACAGGCTTTCTTCCGCGCAGTATATGGCCAGTCCGGCCGCTGCTGCAAAGGCAGGGTCTCCTTTCATATCATCCGCCCCGTCAAAACCGGCCGGTCTCCCTGTCCGGACCGGAAGTTCAAGGATGTTCTCGGCCATTGTGTCCATTCCTTCCATGGCAGCAGTGCCGCCTGTAAGGACGACCCCTGAGTTCAGGACCTTCTGGAAGCCGCCTGCCGTAATCTCGTCTTTCAAAATACCGAACAATTCCTCGGCCCGGGGCTGGAGTATCTCGACAAGGTGTCTTCTCGGAATATTTCTGAATAACTTACCGTCGGCAAAACCCAATTCGATTTCTTCATCGCCCCTGATGCGTGATATCATTACACAGCCGTATTTCTTCTTGATCCGCTCCGCCTCCTGCGCGGGTGTCCTCAGACCGACGGCAACGTCATTTGTAAAGTTATTCCCTCCCACAGCCAGGACAGCGGCATGACGAATACTCCCGTCATAATAGAACGCCATGTCCGTTGTGCCGCCTCCTATATCGATGACTGCCACGCCAAGGTCCTTTTCATCCTGGGT
>JBFLYJ010000650.1:0-1710 GCA_040756635.1 Nitrospirota bacterium | reverse complement strand
TGTAATTAAGGACGGCAAGATCGGTGTTCGGCTTAATTATAATCTCAATGTCCGAAAGGTTGGAACATCTGTTGGCAAAGGTCGATATGTTGACGAGCTTGACCCACTCAGGCTTGCTCAGCTTGCGGTCGGTTATCTTGGACCAGAGTACCGGGTGCATCTCCGCCATATTGGCGCCCCACAGCACTATAGAATCCGCGTAATGCATGTCGTCGTAGTTTCCCGCGGGTTCGTCAATACCGAATGTCTGTATGAACGCGACAACGGCACTCGCCATACAGTGGCGGGCATTGGGATCGAGGTTGTTGCTTCTGAAACCGCCCTTCATCAGCTTGACCGCGGCAATACCTTCCATGATCGTGTACTGACCGGAACCGAAAAGGGCCACTCCGGTCGGGCCGAGTTCGGTATAATACTTCCTGAACTGGTTTGCCATTACGTCAAATGCCTTTTCCCACGTGACGGGCCTGAACTTTCCTTTTTTGTCGAACTCGCCCGCGTCGTTCACCCTCAGCAGAGGCTCTGTAAGCCTGTCCGCGCCGTACATGATCTTGGCATTGAAATAACCTTTGATGCAGTTGAGGCCCATGTTCACGGGGGCCGCGGGGTCTCCCTTGACCGCGACTATCATGTCGTCTTTTGTCGCTACCATGATGCCGCAGCCTGTGCCGCAGAACCTGCACACGGCCTTGTCCCACCGCCATCCGGCCTCAGTCTCCTTTGCCACCGCCAGAAGTTCGTCAGGCACTGCCATGCCGATTGCCGTTGCTGCGCTCACCGCAGCAGTGGTTTTCAGAAAGTCCCTTCTTGTCACCTTCATAATCAGGCCTCCTTTTTAAGCAGTCACGATTTTCAGCTGATAAATGTAAATTTATAAAGATCCCACACTTGTTTGCTTTTAATTGGAACGAACCGGTAATACGCTTTATTTATCATAATTCAGGGCTTCTTGCAATCCCGTATAAACGATTCACGGACTTATAACAAAATAGCAGGTATTTTTGTAAATGTGTTGTTAATGTTAGTAAAGAAAAGGTAAATTTTGCAGTCGGAGCTCAGCATACCGCTTCCTCCCCTTTTTTCGTCGTGCCTGCTGAATTGGAGAATTAGCTGTATCCCTTAGACCGTCTGAGGAGCATCTGTCTTTTTGGCAGGAAGCTGGACATCTGCCTAAAACATTCTGGAAGGCGTAATGATTTCGACGCCCATTCCGGTCAAACACCCGTTCATGTTTGTCGTCCTTACGATTCTCACCGGCACTTCCAATAGGCTGTCACCGCAAGGGAAACGGACCTCTGTAATTTTAAAGTCAGGACTACAGGTCAGGGAGATTTCCGTCTCGATGAACATTCCATGCTGCGAAATGTTTTTGACCGTACCTGTATAGATGGTGTTGTCATATACAAAACTGACCGGCGTGTCTGAATTGATCCTGATGAATATTCGTTTTTCCATTTTTGCTTTGCAACTTACCTCCAGCGCTATTAACCCGTTTAATAAAGGCATGAGATTTTCGTCAGCTTAGTTGACGTTAAGAGTTAATCAGGGTAACGCAAATTCGGGGCCACCTGTGATGAAAAAATGGGTCATTTGAATTATCAGGACATTTCATTAATGAACGGTAGGATTGCTGGGAAGCCCGCAATCAAAATGAAGGGTAATTCATACAATAACGATGTAAATAAAACACATAAGTATTATCCGGACTTG
>JBFLYJ010000065.1:0-11026 GCA_040756635.1 Nitrospirota bacterium | reverse complement strand
CTGATCATTTTTATTCTTGTCGCGCTCATATACGAATGGCGCACTTCAATTATTCAGTCGTGGGTCTATTCCAATTACGCGAAAAAACTTCATTTCAACGTTGGAAGAGGGCCAAGTCCAAGTATTGTTTTCCCTGAAGAAGGCCCGTTTAACAAAAGGCGCGGTTATGTGCGCATACCCGCCTTCATCGATAATCTTGAGAAAAATAATTACTTAATCACCAGGCAGGCCCGATTCAGTCCTGAGCTGGCAAATGCGGTGCGGGAAGGCATTTCCCCACCATACGAAGAAAAGAGCGCTGCAGGACTGACAATACTTGACAGACTTGGAATTCCCCTTTATGAAAGCGTGCCGAATGAAAGGATTTATACCTCCTTTGAGGACATCCCCGAGGATGTTATAAAGATACTCCTTTTCATCGAAAACCGGGAGCTCCTCTCTCCGATGGACGAAAGCCAGAACCCGGTCCTCGAATGGGACCGTATGGCAAAGGCGGGGATCAAGTTCGTAGGCAGTAAAATCGGACTTCCCACAACAGTGGAAGGAGGAAGCACGCTGGCCACCCAGCTCGAGAAGTATCAGCATTCAGTGGGAGGCCGCACGGGCGGCGCAAAAGAGAAGATCCGCCAGATCACTTCCGCCAGCCTCAGAGTATACCGCACGGGCAGGGACACAACGGTATCCAGGCGTGAGATCGTGACTGATTATATAAACACTGTACCGCTGGCTTCAGTAGCGGGATACGGGGAAGTGCATGGACTTGGTGAAGGTCTCTGGGCATGGTTTAATACCGATATCAGGGAATTGTCGGATGTCCTCCGCTCAAGTGACATCTCTTCCAGCGGTGTGGCTGCCCGAGCGGAAGCGTACAAGAAGGTTATGGTCCTTTTTCTTTCCGTAAAGGCCCCTACGTTTTATCTGATAACCAACAAGCAGGCCCTCAAGAAGCGCTTGGACATGTTTACGGACCTTATGCTGAAGGAGGGTGAGATCAGCGTTACATTTCATAACGCGCTCAAGGCGGCTCCAGTTGAACTCCGCGCAGGCCGGATTGATCCGCCTGTATCATCCGCCATGGAAAGAAAGGCGCCGAATTCGATCAGGTACCATCTGCTAAAGGTGCTTGCACTGCCCGGTTTTTACGATCTCGACCGGCTTGACCTTACGGTCCACAGCACTATGGATTCGGATGTCCAGAAAAAGGTCGCGCAAATGCTTAGCCGGCTGAAAGACCCTGAATATGTAAAGTCCGCCGGACTTCTCCAGGAGAGGATGCTGGAACACGGCGACCCGAAGGAGATGATCTACAGTTTTGTGCTTTATGAAAAGACCGATTTCGGCAACGCGCTGAGGGTGCAGGCAGACAACCTTGACAAGCCCCTGAACATCAATGAAGGGGTGAAGCTGGACATGGGTTCCACCGCCAAGCTCAGGACCCTGGCCCACTATCTTCAGATCATAGCCGGGACATACGAACAGTTAAAGGGCCGTGAAGCCGCGTCGCTCAGGAGCGATCCCCTGCTTGACAGGGACCCGATCACCAGGTGGATAGTTCAGCAGATGACCGCTAAATCGGACATTACGTTGAATGAGCTTCTTGAGGCGTCCATGCAAAGGAAATATTCCGGAAACCCGGGGGAGGTCTTTTTCACGGGGGGCGGCCAGCACACCTTTGTGAATTTCAAGAAGACCGACAACAGGATAATGACGTTATATGAAGGTCTGCAGAATTCGGTCAACCTGGTTTTCATACGCCTTATGAGAGACCTCGTGTATTATCACATGGCACGTCTCGACGTGGACACAAAGGCAATCCTGGAGGACCAGAATTACCCCGACAGACAGAAATTTCTCAAGAAGATAGCGGACGACGAGTCGCGCGAGTTCCTTTCAGGATTCGTCGTAAAATACAGGGGGCTCACCATTGACCAGTCGATTGAAAGACTTTTGGGTACAAAGAAAACGTCCCAGCGCCACCTCGCGATCCTCTTTTATTCCCTGCATCCCTCGGCATCACAGCAGGAACTGTATGACTGGCTTAAACAGCGGCGGCCGGAAGTTCCTGATCTTTCGGAACAGACAGCGGCCCGGCTCGCCAGGGCGTACGGCAGGCCGGAACTCACGATATCCGACTACGGATATCTTATTTCAAGACACCCGCTGGAGCTCTGGACAATAGGGCGTCTCCAGGCCGACCCCAAGGTGGAATGGAAAGTGCTGATCGAGTCCAGTGCTGACGCGCGGGAGCAGACCGGCAAATGGCTTTTGCTGCCCCGGAATAAAAAGGCCCAGGACCTGAGACTGAAGATACTCTTTGAAAAAATGGCCTTTGTGGAAATGCACAAGGAATGGAAGAAACTCGGTTATCCTTTTAACTCACTTGTTGCTTCGTATGCCACGGCCATAGGAAGCTCCGCGGACCGGCCGAGCGCACTCGCTGAGCTAATGGGGATTATTGTTAACGACGGGGTGCATATGCCGTCTCTGAAAGTTACGTCTCTGCATTTTGCCAAGGACACGCCCTATGAGACTGAATTACAGTTAAAGACCGACAGGGGGCAAAGGGTCATGCCTGCTGAAGTGGCCGCGGTCCTGAAAAAGGCCCTCGCTGGAGTAGTTGAAGGCGGAACAGCGCGACGGGTATACGGCGTATTAAAAGGACCGGGTGGAACTCCAGTCGTTATCGGCGGCAAGACCGGGACAGGAGACAATCGTTTTGAGACCTACGCAAAGGGCGGAAAGCTTATAAGCTCAAGGGTCGTCAACAGGACCGCAACGTTTGTGTTTTACATAGGAGACCGTCATTTCGGGGTCGTTACCGCGTTTATGCCCGGAAAGGAGGCTGCTGATTACTCATTTACCAGTTCCCTGCCGGTCCAGGTGCTGCGCCTCCTTGCTCCTGAACTTAAGCCTCTGGTCCTGCCTGAGGCGTAATTGGGAAAAGTACCCGGCTAATGAAGTCCCCCCCCTTTGGAAAAGAGGGGCGGGGGGGATTCAAAGAGGGGAAATACCCACATATAGAATTTGCCCGAAATTATTGATAGACTAACCCATGCTCAGAGACAAGGTCTTTAAACTCACCCTGAATAAAAAACTGATCGCCATGATGCTGTTTCTCAGCCTCAGTCTCATATCGATACTTGTGTTTCTCTACTACCAGTCGGAAAAGCTGATATACAATGAGTTTGAGAGGCAGACATCAGAGCTCTCGAAATCGATCCAGATTGGTCTGGAAGAGGCGACGAGCGGCGGACTGACGGATGAAAAGCGCCTGCAGGGCTTTCTGAACAAACTCAATCCCAAAGGGGTGAAAGAGATATCGGTCATAAGCACTACGGACCGTATCATCTCCAGCACCAACCCGAAGGACGTAGGGAAGTGGATAACGAAAAGCAAAAAGGAACTCATATTCAAGGCGGAACTTGGACAACCGGTCACGGGTGAAGAAAAGGGATATAACGTGATGATCCCGGTCATCTCGGGTGAAAAGCATATGGGTTATATATATCTAACTTTAAACACTGAAGACTTTTCCGTATTCTTAAGGGCCAGTGCTATAAGAAGGATCATAGCCGCGTCGATAATATTCGGGATAGGCACGCTGCTGGCCGTATTCCTTGCCAGGAGATACACCAAGCCTATCGAGGAAGTAGTTACAGCGGCCCAGAGGGTCGCCCTCGGGGACCTGAACCAGGAACTCCGCACGAACAGAAAAGATGAGATAGGCGAACTGGCAAGGAGTTCCAATTACATGGTAAAAAAGCTGCAGGAAGAAAGGGAGCTGACCGAAAAGCTCAGGAAGGCCGAGCACCTTGCGGGTATCGGACAGTTCGCCCAGAACATCGCGCACGAAATCAAGAACCCGCTTAACTTTATCAACCTGTCCATAGATCATATCAGGGAAGTATCCAGGCCATCGGACCCTTATAAGGCGGAAAAATTTGATTCCCTTATACATAACATGAAAGGTGAGATACAGCGTGTCAGCAGGTTCGCGGAGAGTTTTCTGGAGTACGGCAAACCCTTTGAGCTGAACCGCCGCGAGACCGACATGGAAAAATTAATCGACGACGTTCTTGAGCTTGTATCGGCGAAAGCCAGGCAGGAAAATGTCCGCATACAGAAACAGTATGAAACAATGCCGAGACTCTACGTCGATCCTGAATTTATTAAAACCTGCATCTATAATATAATCATCAATGCGCTTGAGGCGATGAGCAGCGGCGGCGTTCTTTCGATAACTACGAGGTCGGCGGATGCGAAGTTCTCCCTTGCTGTTGAAGACACCGGGCCCGGTGTGCCGCCGGAAAGGATTGCGAAGATCTTTGAGCCCTTTTTTACCACAAAGGTAAAGGGCCTTGGTCTCGGCCTTCCCTTTACCCAGAGGATCATCAAAGAGCATGGGGGCAAGGTGTTATTTGAAAGCACTGAAGGCAAGGGCAGTGTCATGACTGTTATTTTGCCGATGGACAGGGGATACTGAAATGCCGGTTATTCTTGTTGTAGATGACGAACCGCTTCAGCGGGACATTCTGAAGACCATTCTCGACGCGGAAGGGTATGAGACCTACACCGCCGGTTCGGGGGAGGAAGCGCTCGAGTTGATCAAGAAGTTCCGTCCTGACGTGATCCTTTCCGACCTGAAGATGGAAGGTATGGATGGAATAGAGTTCATGGAGGCAGTGCCGAAAGAACCCTTTCAACCGTCGGTCATCATTATTACGGCGCATGGTACGATATCCTCCGCGGTAGAGGCTGTAAAGAAAGGGGCCTTTGATTATCTCACCAAACCGCTGGACAAGGACACCATTTCCCTGACCGTCAGGCGCGGGATTGAACGCGTAAACCTTCTCAAGGAAAACATCCATCTCCAGAAGGAGCTCTTCGAAAAATTCAAGATCGAAGGGATCGTCGGCAAATCAGCCAGGATGCAGAGGGCGATGGAGATCGTAAGGAAGGTCGCTCCGTCAGTCGCCACCGTGCTTATCAGGGGTGAAAGCGGGACCGGGAAGGAACTCGTGGCAAGGGCCATCCATTATAACAGCAACAGGAGGACTCGGCACTTTACAGCTCTTAATTGCGCCGCGCTTCCCGACAATTTGGTGGAGAGTGAACTGTTCGGATATGAACCCGGCGCATTTACCGGGGCTGTTTCGAGAAAAGAGGGTTTGTTTGAACTGACAAACGGAGGCACTCTGTTTCTGGATGAAATAGGGGACCTGCCTCTGCCGCTGCAGTCAAAACTGTTGAGGGTACTACAGGACAGGGAGATACGCAGGATCGGCGGCAAAGAAACGATAAAGGTAGATGTCAGGATCATAGCAGCCACGAACAAGGACCTTGAGAAGGAGGTGGCTGAAGGGAAATTCAGGGAGGACATTTATTACCGCCTCAAGGTCATCACCATCACGCTTCCCCCGCTTCGGGAGAGGTCGGGAGACATGGACGAACTGGTGAATTTCTTTATCAGGAAGTACAACGAAGAATTCGGAAAAAGGATCACATCCATCGAGCCCGCTGCCATGAACGCGCTTGTCGAGTATAACTGGCCCGGCAACATAAGGCAGATGGAGTCGGTCATCGAGAGGGCAGTTCTCCTGAATGACACCGGGACGATAAATATGAACGACATTCATGGTGAACTCGAAATCCTGCAGCCCGGGAACAGGGCATCCGTTTTCGACATCCCGCCCGAAGGAATGGACCTTGAGAAGATGGAAAGGGAGCTGATCCGTAAGGCGATGGAAAGGGCCGGGGGTGTTGCCACAAAGGCCGCAAAGCTTCTGGGAATAAGTTACAAGGCCTTCCTCTACAGGCTTGAAAAGTCAAACGTCAACGGACATTCCGATCCACCTTCGAAAAAGAACGGGCATGATTGAAATTATTAACTGCTAGTAGGAGCGTATTGCGATACGCCTCTACTTACCAAATATTTCAGTAAGGAACATTACCATAAAAGCAAAGCGTATTACGGTTTCTTACATAAGGCATGCAGCCGCTCTCCTGCTGGGAATTTACCTCTGTCTTATTGCTGTTGCGGAAGCAAAAGCGGACAGGACCGAAGACGCGGGTAATGTGCTGCAGATTGTTCTGCCGGCAGCCGCGCTCGGGCTGACCGTTTACCATGTGGACGGCGAGGGGGCTTTACAGTTCGGCAAGGCGGCAGTGCTTACTCTCGGCATAACTTATGGCCTCAAATACGCCGTGAACGAGGAACGTCCCAACGGCGGAGGACATTCCTTCCCTTCAGGACATAGTTCCATGTCGTTTTCTGCCTCGGAGTTTATACGCAAACGTTATGGCTGGAAATACGGTATACCGGCTTACGCAGCGGCATCGTTTGTTGGTTACAGCCGCGTCGAGGCCCGGCAGCATTATGTTCACGATGTAATAGCAGGCGCCGCTATAGGCATCGCAAGCAGTTACTTTTTTACCAAACCATACAAAGACTGGAATGTTCAAACAGAGGCCGGTTCAGGGTATTACGGCGTCAGGCTGAGTCGCACGTGGTAGGTGCATAGAAATTTCCCTATCGATTGTCTAAAGGTACCGACTTGCTATGTCTTATTACTTTTTTCCCAGCTTTCAATATCTCCGGCCTTAACGATAAAAAGCGGATTAACGTCCATTTTCTTTATCATCTTTATTTCTTTATACTTCTCCTTATCCCGGCTTTTTATCTTTCTCTTCAAATGCTCTATCTCAAAATCAACCTGCCCCCGGGTTACGTTAATCTTCTTCTTTGTTCTCTTCCTGTTTATTTTATTTTTATCAAACCGGAAGCCCCTGCGCAAAGATTCCTCGTATACTTCTTTTAAATATGCGGCAATCGACCCGACAGGGGCGGATGTGACTCTGAACCTTTCTAATTGCGGATGGTTTCTATATCCTTTTGTCTCTCCAAGAAGAACTTTTTGTGCTAACAATCCTTCCCGCCAAAGGGCAACTAATCCCTTCCTGTCTAAATACCTGGGATGAAGAGTCCATAATCTCATTTCTTTATTAAAGACATAGCGATCTAAACTACGCAGCGATTATAAGAACGATCAGCCTGATCCTGGATAAGAGATTGTAAACATCCTCGTCGTGTTTGTCACGAAAAATATCAACGGAAGAATTTACCGGCAGGCAGGACCGGTCCCGTACGGACTTAATTCCCTCAGCTCCCTTATAATCGGCGGTACCTTTTCAAGGACAAAATCTATCTCTTCCCCGGTCGTATACCTGCTGAGGGAAAATCTTACAGAGCCGTGGATCGCGGTAAAGGGGACCCCCATGGCACGGAGTACATGTGACGGTTCAAGGGAGCCGGACGTGCAGGCGGAGCCTGAAGAGGCGCAGATGTTGAACTCATTGAGCCTCAATAATATGGCCTCGCCTTCTACATACTTGAAGCTGATATTTAATGTGTTGGGCAGCCTTGCTGACCTGTCGCCGTTTATCATGGGATCAGGACATGTGTCCAGCAGGCCCTGTTCCAGCCTGTCCCTCAGACCCTTAACCTTTGAGGCTTCTGTCTGCAGATGTTTATTAGCGAGATCAGCCGCTACTCCGAAGCCGACTATGGAGGGCACGTTTTCGGTGCCGCCCCTTCTTCCCTTCTCCTGATGGCCGCCGATGATATATGGTGAAAAACGGGTGCCTCTTTTGATATAAAGGGCGGCGACCCCTTTTGCAGCATGCACCTTGTGCCCTGATATGGACATCATATCGCATGGGAGCTTTTTTACGTCAACAGGAATTTTCCCGGCCGCCTGCACCGCGTCGGTGTGGAAAGGCACCCCTTTTGACTTGACGATCCGGGCGATGTCCTCAACAGGGAAGACCACGCCGCTTTCATTATTGGCATACATGACCGAAACGACCGCCGTGTCTTCGGTTACGGCTGTTCTCAGTTCATCAAGGCTGAGATTCCCGCCCTTGTCCACCGGCAGGAACGTCACCCGGTAGCCCTGCCTCGCCATGGTCTTGCAGAAATTCAGTACCGCTGGATGCTCCACCCTGGTGGTAATGATGTGCCTCTTGTCCGGGGCGGACAAAATGGCGCTCATCAGGGCGGTGTTGTCGCTCTCTGTGCCGCAGCTCGTGAAGATAATTTCCTCAGGTTCGGCATTTATCAGTGCCGCGATCTGTTCCCTTGCGACCTCTATATTCCGGTGTACCTGCCCTCCGAAGGTATGCATGCTTGACGGGTTGCCGTACAGTTCGCCCAGGTAAGGGAGCATTGCTTCCCTGACTTCGTCCGCGACCTTTGTCGTCGCGTTATTATCAAGATATACGACGTTCATTCGACCTCAACGGTAAGATCCCCGCTTACCAGTTCCTTTAATTTTGTTTCTATATTCTTTACCGTCACCCCAGCCATCATGCATCCGGTACATGTACCTCTTAATGATATGATCACGCGATTGCCGTCGACATCGATAAGCTCCACGTCTCCGTTGTCCGCCTGCAGGAGCGGCCGGATCTCTCGTTCTATTGTCTCCTGTATCAGGGCGATCTTCTGTATGTTGGTCAGTTTTCTTTTCGGCTTGACCGCCTCTCCGGGGACCTTTTCGGCCCACACTTCTTTAAGGAGATTCTCGATATCAGGAACACATCGGCCGCAGCCCCCTCCGGCCTTCGTATAGTTTGTAACGTCTTCCACCGAATGCAGGTTGTTTTCTTTGATTACCCGCCTGATCTTCTGGTCCGTCACCCCGAAACATTCGCAGACTATTTCACCCTCTTCGACCTCGCATGGTTTTTCACCTCTGTAATCGGCCGCTGCCGCTTCAAGGGCCTCGTATCCCATAACGGAGCAGTGCATTTTCTCACGCGGCAGGCCGCCCAGAAAATCGGCTATGTCCTGATTCGTTATGCTCAATGCTTCATCAAGTGTCTTGCCTTTAATTAGCTCGGTCAGAGCGGTGGAGGAAGCTATGGCGCTTGCGCATCCGAAGGTCTTGAATTTAGCGTCCGTTATCCTGCCGGTCTCCTTGTCGATCTTAAGTGTCAGCTTCAGGGCATCACCGCACACAATACTGCCCACTTCACCGACCGCGTCGGGGTTTTCGATTTCACCGACGTTTTTGGGATGAAGAAAGAGGTCCTTGACCTTGTCGGTATATTCCCACATAGCTTCTTTGTAGCACAGCCGTGATATCTTGTCAAGGATTGCAACCGTATGATATATTTAAGCAAATGCTGTAGCGACGAAATAACTATATCAGAGCCTGAATACCTGGGCAATTCCAATGATGTTAGATCGTTTTAAAAGGAAATAAGCATGCCGATATATGAATACAAGTGTGTAAAGTGCAATAAACAGTTCGAGATAATGCAGAAAATGTCTGATGCTCCCATGACCGTATGCAGTTCATGCGGCGGGGAACTGAAGAAGCTCATAACGAACACCTCATTTGTGCTAAAGGGGTCCGGATGGTATGTAACGGACTACCCGTCTGCTGACAGGAAACGGGCCATCGACTCAAAGAAGTCGAAGTCCTCCAAGAAAGACACAAAGACTGAAAAAAAAGCTGATGACGCAGCAAAAGTTGTGAAAGACGAGTGAAAGACCCTCAGTCCGCATTATCCGCCCCTCATTTCCACATCCCTTATGAAGCGTGCGATAAATACCGCCCTTTTTTCAGGGACAATCAATGGAACCTTGAGATATATTTCGGCTCCAGAAGTTTTGATAAAATAAAAAAGTCCGATATCGTTAAGCTCAAGAAAAAGCTGGATTACGGTCCCCAGCTTTCAATTCACGGCCCATTCATGGACCTCTCCCCCGGCGCGGTCGATCCCAAAGTCCGGGACATTACCAGCAAGAGATTTTCCAGGACACTGGACATTGCCGAAATACTAAAGCCTAAGGTAATCGTGTTTCACTCAGGATATGACAAATGGAAATATGACGAAAGGGTGGATATATGGCTTGAGGGCTGCCTTCAGACCTGGAAGCCGATCAATGAAAGGGCCTCTGATCTGGGCGTGAAAATCGCTATTGAGAACATCTTTGAGGACGATCCTTCGCACCTGGCCCTGTTATCGAAGGAAATGGCATCTGAGAATTTCGGTATATGCTTTGACACCGGACATTTTAATCTTTTTTCAAAATTGACCCTCACGGAATGGCTTGGGATCATAAAACCTTATGTCAAGGAACTTCACCTGCATGACAATCTCAAGAACGCTGATGAGCACCGGGCGATCGGAGACGGAGATTTTGATTTTGCGACACTGTTCAAAGAACTCCATGGAGTTGATTGCGTTTACACCATAGAGGCCCACAATATGAATGACGCGATGACCAGCCTTGAGAGACTGCAGGGATATTTTCCCCATGAGACATAATGGGCTAAAGGGATAGTTGTTCCAACTGTTTGAAAACCGTTTGAACTGTTGAAACTTAAAGGTTTTGTACCTGGTTTCTCATCGAAAAACCCCGTAATTCCGGCAATCCTTCACCTTTGTACTGGACCATGACACTGTGGGATTCCCCAAGGCCCTGAGGGACTATCAGGCCTTTTATTTTTGATATCTCATTAAAGTAATCAGACGAGCCGGAATAAAGCTCTGTTATGACCTCATCTATTCCCGATGCCACGAGAAAGGTGCCCTGCGGACAGTAGCCCAGAGTTTTAATTCCAAGTTCCTCCCCCCATATCTTGAGAGAAGAATAGTTGACATGCGATGTAATGTCCTGCTCACCGATATGCTGATATGGGTTTTCGTTGAATAAATGCATGTGGTAACACAGGAGAGTCCCTTTTGTCCTGTCTTCATAATAGTATTCTCGTGCAGAATATCCATAATCGACAGTAAGAAGAAATCCCCGGGACAGGGAATTATTTACATCTTCAAGCCACTTTCTTATCCGAAGGTTGATCTCGGTCCTGTATCCGGACTGCAGCTCTATATTGTGCTGTCTGAAATAATGGACCAGGTCCTGACTGCTGATATCATCTAATGTTTCCACGAACTCTCTACCGTTATATGTTACATATACTTCTTTTAATTTATTGCCCATTTCTACTAGGTG
>JBFLYJ010000649.1:0-1712 GCA_040756635.1 Nitrospirota bacterium | reverse complement strand
CTAAGGGGAGGATAGGTGAGGTTACGGTTAATGGGGGATTTTCAGATGAAGGCAAAAGGTTGTTCAGCACCCTCGGCTGCCTCGGCTGCCACATGATCAATGACACAGGCAATGGCTTCGCTCCTGACCTGTCGGACATAGGAAATAAAGTAAGGCCCGGTTGGCTCCTGATGTTTCTGAAAAACCCCAGGACACACGACCCCAAGACCATTATTCCCGATTTCCGGATCGCGGAGAATGACGTAGAAAAAATTGCGGCTTATCTGATGAGTCTCAAAAAGGCAACAGTCTATATGGAAAACGCTCCACCCGCGCCGGACGCAGCCGCTATAGCAAAAGGAGAAAAGCTGGTGAAAACCCTCGGCTGCACCGGCTGTCACGAAATAGATAAACTTCCTGCGGTATACAATGCCCCTGATCTTGACGCAGTAGGCGACAAGAGGGTGGATGAGCTGGCCTTCGGCAATATTGATAATATAAAAAGGACACTCAAGGACTGGATGATGGTCAAGGTGACAGACCCGGGGAGGTTCACGACCGCCAGGATCGCGTCCATAATGCCATATTATAATTTCGATGAAGACCAGTCAGCCGCCCTTGTTACATACCTGCTCAGTTTGAGAAAAGACACCATCCCTTCAGGATATAAAATCCCGCCGTCAAACGCGGACAGCAAAAGGTATGAAGCCGGGGCCGTTATGGAGAAATATAACTGCAGGGGCTGTCACAAGATCGGCGTCAGCGGCGGAACAATAGGTCCTGACCTTTCCAGGGAAGGTAAGAAGTCGAGGCCCGAGTGGCTATTCACTTTTCTGAAGGGTCCTTTCAAGATTCGGCCTATCCCGATGCTTAAGGCGGGAATGCCCGATTTCAATTTGTCGGACAGCGAGGTCGATACGATTGTTGAATACCTGTCATTGATGTCTGATGAGCCCTATCCGTTTACATTCGAGCAGAGGAAAGCGATCGGCACGGACGATGTCTGGAACGGAGAGAAACTGTATCGGGAGATATTCGCGTGCAGCGGCTGCCATACCGTAAACGGATACGGCGGGCAGGTGGGGCCTGATCATACAGACCTGGCGAGCAGGTTAAAGCGGGAGTGGGTCAGCCGGTGGGTCGAAAATCCCCAGGCGATAAAGCCGGACGTAAGTATGCCGAGGTTCAAGCTGAAAGATTGGGAGATGAATGCCTTGATGGACTATCTTATGACGCTGGGCAGTAACAGGTTCGTGGATATTAAAAGTCCGGATTGAACGGTAGGGTTTGATTGATCAAACCCTTACTTCAGTCCCTTTATCTTCCTGATTATCTCGCTCGTTGATTTCCCTTCCACAAAGGGAATTGTGCGGGTCTCTTTGGCAATGTCGCTTCCGACAATGTCCTCGGGTCTCCAGTCAGCGCCCTTAACGAGGACATCGGGCCGGACGTCTTTGATAAGCTCATACGGCGTCTCTTCATGAAACAGGACCACGTAATCCACCATCCATAACGCGGACAGGACCACGGCACGGTCCTCTTCGGTGTTCACGGGTCTCCCCGGCTTTATAACTGATACGGACCTGTCGGAATTGAGGCCTACCACGAGAATGTCCCCCAGTTTTTTTGCCTCCGTTAAATAACGGACATGACCGGCATGGATAAGGTCAAAACAACCGTTGGTAAAGACAATCCTCTTGCCCCGGCTTTTCAGGTCTGAAACAATATCTTTG
>JBFLYJ010000648.1:0-1715 GCA_040756635.1 Nitrospirota bacterium | reverse complement strand
TTGGCATTATAGAAGCTATTCTGAGTCACAATACCTTTCTGTCTGCTGATTTTTACTTTGTCATTTTGCATCTTGATTTTTAATTTTTGATTTTTTTCCGGTCACGATAAGATAAACGAAAAATGAACCTATCAAGCCAAGCGCCAGCGTAGCCGCTACTTTTAAAGTGTTAAAGACATACCGCCTGTTCTGTGAATCGTAGCTCATGCAGTACAGCAATGCCTTTTTTGCCAGGGAAATTACTCTCCCTTTCGACGCCTCGGTAACCGCCATTTCAAATTCAAACGGAAGAAACGTCACACCGTAGAGATACCGCACGATCTTTCCGTCGGGTGCAAGAAATATCAATGTGACGGGGTGAGAAAATCCCATATGCTCTTTCCTGAATTCAAAACCCGCGGCCTGTGTGAATCTCCGGATACTTTCCGCATTTCCGGTCAGGAACCGCCATGAATCATCAGGCAATATTATGCCCGCGGCTTTCAAATATCCCGGTTTCTTTTCAGAGGCTGTTTGGGGTGTGTCGTTTTCATCAAAGCTTATCGACAGTACCTGATAATCCCTGCCTGGTTTTATTCCTGACTTCGCAATTACGTCGGCAAGGCCCAGCATCAGGAGGGGACACGTATGGTTGCAGCTCAGGTAAACCGGCGCGATGACAACGGGTTTACCGGCAAATTCGTTCAGGAGAACCGTATCCCCTTTTTCATCATAAAAGGGGATATCAAGCGGGACATATGAGCCGAGATGTTCATTGACTGTGATTTCCCGTTCAGCTTCTGCTGCCTGATGTCCTTCAACATCATGAGCATTTGCCGTGTTTATAAATAACAAAAAACATGCAAAAATCACCCGGACAGTTTTTGCCATTGGCTTTATGGAATGCAAATTTTATCCATGATATTTTGAACTGCAAAGGCCGTTGTAAAAATTATATATGAAAAATTCGTTTTGTAAAGGAAAGATTGCGATTGTTAATGAGTGCTGATTAAAGACTGTTGGCAGGGTTTGAGACCGGGTGAATCTGATCTCAGGCAACTTGTGAGAAATATATCTCTAATAATTTCTCATTTTTTACAGGCAAAAATATGTCAAATGTTGCTATTAATGACAATAAATGTTAGTTGTGACACTAACATTCCATCGCTGTTTTCTGGCTTTCCATAAAATTAACTATGCCTTCAGGATCGCATTCTATGCACATATCGATACCCTGAATTATCTGCATATCTTCACATAGCATGTAAGCTCTTCTGAGCTCTTCATCCTTCAGTCTGCTCAGCACCAGTTTCTTGGGCCGGAGATAAACCTTTCCGCAGCTCATGCATATCCAAATGAAGTTATGCTTTGCTTTTTCGAGGCATCTTTCACAAACATAAATATTGACTCCCGGCATTACCTCGGAATGAATCGACGTATACTCCTTTTTGCATATCGAGCATTTCTCCTGCTTGTTATTGATATCGATCATTTTTCCCTCCTCTCTGTTGTTATGATGCTAATTTATTTCCCATTACTTTATATAAAGCAATATTTGTGCCCTCTCTTAAAGTAATGCCTTAATGTTGATCCGGCCGTAAATAACAGGACAGGTGTTAAGAAAAATGCTTTTAATCAGGCTAATTAGGCTGGGTTGGATAAGATTTAAGGTGTGCTTAAAACGGAAGAAGATGTTTAATATGCCGCAGAGTTAATTTATTAACTGCCATATTTAT
>JBFLYJ010000647.1:0-1730 GCA_040756635.1 Nitrospirota bacterium | reverse complement strand
ATTGGTGATGTGGTCATGTTCCTCGATGAATATATCGATTTTCATTTTGGAGAAGAGGAAGAACTTATGCTGCAGAATAATTATCCGGACTACGCGAAGCATAAAGCCCAGCATAATGAATTTATAGCAAACTTCGGCTACCTTAAGAAAGAACTGCCGAAACTTGAAAACGGCATGAAGCCCGGCTCATATGACCTTTCCGTTGAGACCAATCAGATAGTCGTGGACTGGATACTGGAGCACATCGCCAAGGTAGATAAAGAATTTGGGAAATTTATGAGTATTGCGGGGAAGAGCTAGTCAACGTTGTGTCCGTGAATAATCCTGTTCAATTACATTTCCTTCCTCTGTTCGATTTGTCGAAATATCTAACATGTTGTAATTATTAAATACAGTTTACAGCAGTCATTTCAGTTTGTATCTGATGAGATTCATTATAATTCAGAGTGTTGTGTGTTTAACAAAATGGGCATACTAATTGCTCATCAATAGCTATCAGGTAACCCTTACTTCACCCGAAAATCAGCAGGTCATATGTTGGCAAGATATTTTTATATTTTTATATCTCTACTTCTTTTTGCAGGATGCGCGTCTACTCCTGATCATGGACAGTTGGCTCCTGTAGACATCCAAGCTGCAGAAAATTTCAATAAACGAGGTAATGATTATTTTTTACAGGGTCGATATGACCTTGCCGCTATAGAGTATAAAAATGCTATCGATAGCTTCCCTCGGTACGCAAAGGCGCACAGCAATCTTGGCTACGCGCATTTTGAAATGAAGCAATATGACCTTGCCATAGAGGAATTCACAAAAGCTATTGACTTCGATCCGCTCTACGCAAAGGCCTTTAACAACCGCGGACTTGTGTACTTCACAAGGGGTGAATACGACAGGGCTCTCAGGGACTACAACAAGGCCATAGAGATAGACCCGAATCTGGCCAAACCCTATGATAACAGGGGGACCGTCTACATGTTGACGGGAAATACCGAAAAGGCCTGTTCCGACTTCGTACGCGCGTGTGAACTGGGTGAATGCTCTACTTATGAAATATTACAGGAAAACGGAATCTGTGATCTTGATTATTTGGCAATGGCTGATACGCACTGACCGGATTTAAAAAAGAGTCTGCCCACGCGTTGCTCCCATCTCAGCCTGGCAGCGCAGGCTAGGTAATTTTCAGCTCTTCCAAAGCTTCTTCAGCAAAGGCACCGACTGTTTTCTGGCGCAAATCTCCATCTTCATAATAAGTGACGGCGCTGTTGTCGTTTCTGATCTGTTCCAGTTTTGGAACCGCTCCAACGGCGCCGATTCGTCCGAGTGCGAATGCTGCGTACGCTCTTAAAACATGATCTGAAGCCTGAAGATACGGCAGAATAAGAGGGATGGCATACCCGCTTGTCTGATCGTTGATATTTCCTATTCTCCCCATTGCCCAAAGGACCCCGGCAGTAAGCATTTTCTCATCATGAAAAGAGGCAATTATCGGGGCTATGTCCGCGCACAGGCCCCGATTGTTTCTTACTATTTCACCAAGCGTTTCCGGAACGCTCCAGCCTATACCTCCGGATTCGTCCCTTATCATCCATAACAGGCGCCCTACAATATTTCTTACGGTCTCAGTGTCTGATTCGGCAATCTCTTTTGACACCAGACCTATAGCCTCAATTGCTCGCCAGGAGATATATTTCTTTTTGTCATAGGAAAGCGAAATCAGGATATTCATA
>JBFLYJ010000646.1:0-1731 GCA_040756635.1 Nitrospirota bacterium | reverse complement strand
TTTGAGTACAACTCGGGAAAGAACACATGGTGGCTGACGGTGGATGAATTAAGAAAGATGATAACAAATTTGTAATGATAATCATGGAGACTCGTAAGAGACTGATGGAGATTCATGGAGATTCATAAATTTCTATAAAAAATGATCTCTTACAGCCGCCAGTCCATCGATAAAGAAGATATCAACGAAGTCATAAAGGTCCTCAAGAGCGATTTTATCACACAAGGCCCCAAGATTCCTGAGTTCGAAGAGAAGCTGGCCGAATACTGCGGGGGGAGATATGCTGTCGTTTTTAATTCAGGTACTTCGGCACTTCATGGAGCATATTTCGCCTTAGGTCTGACAAAGGCCGATGAGTTCATCACAACGCCTATTACATTTGTCGCTACGGCCAATGCCGGATTATACCTGGGAGCCAAACCTGTTTTTGTGGATGTGGAGGAAGGTATCGGCAATATAGATGTGTCAAAAATCGAGAACCAGATTACAAAAAGGACAAAACTGGTCGTTCCTGTTCATTATGCGGGACACCCTGTTGATATAGAAAAAATCTATAATATCGCAAAGAAACATAATCTTTTCGTTGTCGAAGATGCCTGCCATGCACTCGGAGCAAGATACAGAAGGCCCCACCCACCCCTCCCCATTGAGGGGAGAGGGCAAGGGAGGGGGTGTCAGAACTCAGAAGTCAGGAGTCAGAAAAAAACTTCAAGTATAGGCTGGATCAAAATCGGTAGCTGTAAATATTCAGACATGACGGTGCTCAGTTTCCATCCCGTGAAGCACATTACGACTGGAGAAGGCGGCGCTGTCCTTACAAACAACAAAAAATTCTATGAAAAGCTTCTCATGTTCAGAAATCATGGCATTACAAAAGATAATTCACGATTCACGATTCATGATTCACGATTAATAGGCGACTGGTATTATGAGATGCAGTCCTTAGGCTACAACTACCGCATGACCGACATCCAGGCTGCCCTCGGCATCTCGCAATTGCAAAAACTTGATACTTTTGTCCGGAGGAGAAGAGAAATCGCTGCTGTTTACCACAAGGCTTTCAAGGACAATCCCTACTTCGATATCCCCGTGGAGAAGGAATACGCCCGCTCTTCATATCATCTTTATCCAATAAGGCTTAAATACAAATATAAGAGCATGAAAAGAGAAATTTTTTCTGCAATGAGGAAAAAGGGCCTGGGTGTCCAGGTGCATTACATACCCGTCTTCTGGCATCCGTACTATCAGGGATCGAAATATAAGAAAAGTCTTTGTCCCTTTGCCGAGGACTTCTATCTACGGGAAATCAGTATTCCTGTCTATCCAGCAATGAAGGATAAAGAAGTTAGATTCGTTATTTCAACTCTATCACAGATATTTGAAGTATTATAACATAAATAGGGACAGCTACCATTTTATTGACTTTTCCTGCGAGAAATTCTATTATTGGCTTATTAAATAATTAAAAATTTAATAATTGTGATAGGAACGTGACGATTAGTAGCAATATTAAATATTATATTAATATTTAATATTAACATAACATTGGTCGTCAGAGATGACGATTGATAATTAATTAATAAATACAATTGGATGGAACATCTTACTAAGAAAAATGATGCGTTGATGGTTAATTAAATGAAAGGCTTAGCACGAAAAGAGAGCGACCATTCGGGGATGAATATTTCATAAAAGCAGTCGAAGGTTTTCTCGACAGGATATTACAGGCTA
>JBFLYJ010000645.1:0-1734 GCA_040756635.1 Nitrospirota bacterium | reverse complement strand
ATAGGTGATAAAGAAATGGAAAATAATACTCTTAACATAAGAAAGAGAAACGGTGACAATGTCGGAGAAATGACTATTGATCAGCTGATAATTTTTATTAAAGACGAAATTTTCAACAGGAGGTAGTTATAAGCAAAGAACTTAGAATCAACCGCTGGATTAAGGCTAAGGAAGTTAGGGTGATTGACGATGACGGCAGTCAGCTCGGTGTCATGGACATATTCAGCGCCCGCAAGCATGCTTTTAGTAAGGACCTCGACATTGTAGAGGTGGCACCTGAAGCCAAGCCCCCGGTGTGCAAGATAATGGATTACGGCAAGTACTGTTATCAGCAGGCCAAGAAACACACGTCGAAACATAAGACGTTGACGGTGAAAGAAGTGAAAGTCAGGCCCCAGACAAATGAACATGACCTGATTTTCAAGATGAGAAACGCGAAGAAATTTCTTGCCCACGGGGACAAGGTTAAGATAACGATGTTTTTCAGGGGAAGAGAGATTGTGCATAAGGCCATAGGCCAGAAGGTCCTGGACAGGATCACCGCTGAACTGTCGGAAGTTGCCAATGTTGAACAGGCAACCAAGATGGAAGGTAACCGCATGATAATGGTCCTTGCCCCAAAGTAATCAATCAGCTATTCGTCACTGACACTAAAAGTCATTTATTGATATACTGGCAGCAATCAGCTGTTTTTTGATTGAATGAGAGACCCCGGCCGACCTGAATATCCGGATTTCCTGGTTTCGCGGCAGGATAGCGGGAAGTGAAGACTTGTCAAATTTTTATTCATTAACTATAATTAATAGCTTCTGAATGTATAAAAAGAGGTAAGGAGAAAATAATGCCAAAGTTAAAAACTCATAGAGGCGCTGCAAAAAGGTTCAAAAAAACCGGTACAGGTAAGATAAAAAGAAGTAAGGCTTACATGGGGCATCTCTTGACAAGTAAACCTTCCAAGAGGACAAAGCAGCTGAGAAGAAGCGGACTGGTGGATAAAACAAATCTGGATGCCATCAGAAAAATGATGCCTAATAATTAAGCCTGCTATTAAGGACAAATATATAAATATTTAATTTGAGCAACAGGAGGGACATATAAATGCCGAGAGCAAGAGGTGGTTTTAAGACGCGCAGGAGAAGAAAGAAACTCCTGAAGATGGCCAAGGGTTTCTTCAGTGGAAGAAGCCGTCTGTACAGGGTCGCGGCCCAGGCCGTGGATCGGTCTTTATTGAATGCGTACAGAGACAGACGTTTGAAAAAGAGAAACTTCAGGTCGCTATGGATAGTCCGTATCAACGCGGCTGTCAGGGCGTTAGGAATGTCATACAGTCAGTTCATGAACAAACTTAAACAGGTCAACATGCAGATGAACCGGAAAGCCTTGGCGGATCTTGCATGCAATGATCCGGCAGCCTTCAACAATCTTGTGGAAATGGTCAAAAAAGGGAATGCTCAATGACCTGCATTCCATAAAAGAGGCCGTACGTGATGAGTCTGAAAAGACATCGTCTCTTAAGGACATTCAGGATTTAAAGGTCAAGTATTTAGGCAAAAAAGGGCTACTCACCTCTAAATTAAAAGATCTGGGCTCCCTTCCAAAAGAACAGAGACCTGCATACGGTTCCTTACTGAACGAAACAAAAAAATATATCGAAACCCTTCTTGATGAACAGGAAGAGGCTTTCAAGTCCTCTGAACTGAACAGGTCGCTCCAAACCCAGCAAATTGATATCAC
>JBFLYJ010000644.1:0-1736 GCA_040756635.1 Nitrospirota bacterium | reverse complement strand
ACGAAGAAGGAGATGAAAAAGATTCTCGATGAAATCCAGTCGGGCGAATTTGCGAGGGACTGGATGCTTGAGTGCAAGGCTAACAAACCGGTCTTTACCGCGCTTACCAGGAGAGGCGAGCAGCATTCCATCGAAGAGGTCGGCGCAAAACTTCGCTCCATGATGCCCTGGCTGAAAAAGGGCAAGCTGGTTGACAAGTCAAAGGCATGAATAAGCAGAGAGCAAAGAGCAGAGAGCAAAGAACAAAGATGACCGGCTTGACCGAAGAGAGCGTATTTTGTCTGTCCCGGTTCTTCGTTCCCGGTTCTTTGTTCTAATTTGTAATCATGTTCCAGTTCGCCAAAGAAGGTTATCCCTTCATAATCACATTTGCTGCGTTTGCCGCAGTCTCCGCGCTCCTCAGGGTACACTGGCTGACGGCTGTTTTTCTGATACTCACGCTCTTCATGTTTTATTTCTTCAGGGATCCCGACAGGAACACGCCGTCCGCTGACAATGCGTTTTATTCGCCTGCGGACGGGAAGATCATAGTCATTTCCGAAGCGGTTGAAGATGAAATCCTGCATGAAAAGAGATTGAAGATAAGCATCTTCATGTCTCCCTTGAACGTGCATGTAAACAGGGCGCCCTGCGATGGAGTTGTGAAGGAAGTGAAGCACTACCCCGGGAAATTTCTCTCGGCCTTTAAGGACGAGGCCTCGACCGCGAATGAGCATATTTCCATGCTTCTTGAAAACGGGCGGCACGGCGGCATTGTGATTAAGCAGATCGCGGGTTATGTCGCAAGACGCGCCGTCTGCAGGGTAAAGCCGGGGGATACTCTCAAACAGGGACAGAGATACGGTATAATTAAATTCAGTTCGAGGCTTGATATCTTTTTGCCGTTAAACACCGGGGTGAGGGTAAAATTGGGAGACAGGGTGAAGGCTGGAGAGACGGTGTTAGGGAAAATTTTATGAAAAAAGGAATCTATTTACTGCCCAACACATTAACTCTCTGCGGGATGTTCTGCGGCTTCTATGCCATTCTCGCGTCCTTCAAGGGCCATTTTGTTTACGCAGCGTGGGCGATACTTATCGCTAACATCTTTGACGGCCTCGACGGCTGGGTCGCAAGGCTGACAAGCAGCACAACCAAGTTCGGGGTAGAGCTTGATTCGCTCTCAGACCTTGTCGCCTTCGGCGTAGCCCCGGCTGTTTTGATTTACAGTTGGGGAGACCTGCATGCCTTCGGCAGGGTCGGATGGGGCGCAGCGTTCATATATGTAATCTGCGGCGCGTTGAGGCTGGCAAGATATAATGTCCAGATGGGCACGACCGAGAGCAAGGCGTTTACAGGCCTGCCGATCCCCGGCGCAGGCACGGTGGTTTCCTCACTCGTTCTTTTTTATACCGAAATGTGGGGCACGCTTCCGGGCAAGAATTATGTAATACTTTTTCTCCCGTTCCTCCTTGCGGCGCTTATGGTGAGCACCCTGAAGTTTCACGGGCTGAAAGAGATAAATTTTAAAGAAAGAAAACCTTTCTGGCTGTTGGTTGTTATCGTGACAGCCTTTGTGCTTATATTCATGTATCCTGAGACAGTGATATTTATTTTCGCCATTATCTACCTGATATGGGGTATTATTGAAGGAACCTGGATTTTATATAAGAAAACGGCTCAGAGACAGCCTGACCGTTGAACTGCTCTTGAGCGGTTATTGAGCAGCTTCAGACTATATTAACAAGAGGTGCAGC
>JBFLYJ010000643.1:0-1749 GCA_040756635.1 Nitrospirota bacterium | reverse complement strand
GTATTCGCGGACATTCAATTTGAAACCGGCAATATTGCCCCGGATTCTATACGGGATAAAATCACTGATAAAACAAGGGCGATTATCCCTGTTCACTGGGGAGGATATCCATGTGACCTTGATGAAATTAATAAAATTGCAGAGGCGCATAACCTTGCGGTAATCGAGGATGCAGCCCATGCGTTAGGGGCAAGCTACAAAGGTAAACCCATAGGGGCGATATCCCGCTTCACTGCCTTCTCATTTCAGGCGATCAAGCATCTTACGACTGTGGACGGCGGCGCCCTATGCTGCATGAACAGCGATGATACTTATCAGGCCAGGAGGAGACGCTGGTTCGACATTGACCGGGAAAACTCAAAGCCGTCCATTCTTGGAGAGAGGGTTTATGATGCCGACAAGGTAGGTTATAAGTGCCACATGAATGATCTTTCGGCCGCGATAGGACTTGGTAATCTTGAGGACTTCCCCCTGAATTTAAAGCGCAGAATTGAAATAGCTTCTATTTATAATGAGGCATTAAAAAATGTCCCGGGCCTGCAATTATTGGAATACAAAAAGGACAGGGAGAGCGCTTTCTGGCTTTTTACCATGCTGGTGGAAAAGCGGATTGATTTTATTGAAAAATTAAAAGAGAAAGACATCCCCGCATCAGTTATGCATCAAAGGATAGATGATAATTCTGTTTTTGGAGGAATTACCCCGGGCCTGGTCAACCAGGAAAAGTTCAATGATCTTCAGGTCGCTATCCCTGTCCATAATGCTCTAACGGACGAAGATGTGAGATTAATAGTAGATACGATTAAAAGCGGCTGGTAGACCTACTTTTTCAGGACTTCAAAGGAACCTATGATTAAAACATCCACCATGTTTTCTCTCAAGGCCTGCACTGCGTCATAAGGCGAGCAAACTATCGGCTCTTCATGTTTGTTGAAAGAAGTGTTTATGAGAGACAGGCCCCCTGTTTCCTGATACCATTTCATCAGAAGTTTATGGATTGTGGGTTCACTCGTCTCAGATACAACCTGGGGCCGTGCCGTGCCATCTATGTGGACCGCGGCAGGGCAGTTTTTAATCATCTCTTCATAACAGTCGTATGTTATTGTCATGTAGTAACTCGCAATGTGGTCCGGTCTCCATCTCTTGTAGCATTTCTCGGCCAATTCAACAGCCGTAACCGGAGCAAACGGCATGAATTCCGTCCGCTGCATCCGATCATTCAACCACGAGTTCACCGATTTGTCATTGCAGTGGTATAAAATGCTGCGGTGACAAAGGGCCCTAGGCCCGTGTTCCATGCGTTTCTGAAACCACCCGACAACTTTATTATCTTTAATCGCGCGTATCGCAGAGTCAACCTTATTGTCGTCGTTATTAAGCTTCCTGACGATGAACTCATCATCATTGAGGTAGCCAGCAATTTCCTCATCATTAAATTCAGGACCCAGGTACATGGAATCCATTCGCACTTTCGCCCCGGTCAGCTGATATGCCGCACCTGCGGCAGCGCCTAACGCCAGCCCGCCGTCGGACATATGAGGTTGTATGAAGACATTGTCGACCTGAGGTATATCTGATATTTTCTTATTCAATGAAACATTTGCAAACACACCGCCTGCCATGCATACATGATGCAGACCGGTCTTTTCCAAATAATGTTTTGCCATGCTGACAACAATATTTTCCAGATGTCTCTGGGCCGCGGCAGCGATATCTTCACGCTTTGCTTCTTTGATTATCTGTTTAAGT
>JBFLYJ010000642.1:0-1754 GCA_040756635.1 Nitrospirota bacterium | reverse complement strand
TATTGCATAAAAAACAGAATATATGTATGATGTTGGTCATATGTGGGTGCAATGGGAAAAAGTTGTTGTAAATTTTTCTCCTGTAGTAATATCAGATGAATAAAAACAGCGCTTAAACTTAATAATATTGCAATATGATTAATGAAATCCCCATTCTCAACTTTTTCTATGGAAAAACCGATTAATGGATAATACTTAAGTAAGAGGGATGGCACCATTGTTTTTCCCGGCTAATGAAAAAGGCTTTAATGAAACTTCTCAGAGAACCGGGAGGTTATAGATGGAAACCAAATCAGAAGAAATAACAAGTGATAAAACAAAATTGGATGGCGTCTTAAAAAGACTGAAGGAAGAAATTATCCCCCTTTTTGAGAAGGCGATATCAAACGGTGCCTCAGTCATTTTTGAAAACCCGCATATAGTTAAGTGCTGGGAACACATGAACTGTAAAACAGGTGAATGCGCGTTGCATGGCATTGAAGCCGGCGTCAGATGCTGGCAGATTGCAGACACATACTGCGGCGGCGCGCCCCAGGGCAGTTTCATCGAAAAATACGGCAGTTGCTCTAATTGCAGGGTATTCAGGGATTCCTGTCCCACAATAGTGGAAGAGATGGGGGAATATTTTAACAACATGCTGTTTTTATTCAACAGGCAAAGGGACAGGATGAGCGAAGACAGGCAGCGGATCGAACATCTTAATAATGAGCTCATATCCGCCCTGGAGCAGGTTGATATAAAAAGCAGGGAAATGCAAAAAATGATGATAACCGACAAGCTTACAGGGCTATTTAACCGGCATCATCTGATTAATGTGCTTGAAGATGAAATCGCCCGCTGCAACAGATACGGCCATCCACTCGCTGTCATGATGATTGATATAGATAATTTCAGGAGCATCAATCATAATTACGGCCAGGCAATGGGGGATATAATGCTTTCCCAGGTTGGAATGCTGATAAATGAAAATACAAGAAAATTCGACCGCGCATTCCGGTACGGCGGGGAAGAATTTGTTGTGGTTCTGCCCGAGACGGATATAACCCTTGCGTATATTGTTGCCGAACGGATAAGGAAGGGCTTTGAAAACAGGGCCTTCACCGCAAACAAAAAAGGCAGCCCGGTTGAGATTTCACGCACGCTCAGCATAGGGATTACCGCCACTTTCCCGTATAAAACAAATCATATCAGCATTGAAGAGCTGATAGATCAGACGGACAGGGCGTTATATCTGGCCAAAAGCTAGGGCGGCAATATATGTATCAGGTTTGAAGAAAAATAGATACTATTTTCCTTTAAACCTTGCTCCAGCAGTCGGAATGTTCCAGAGATGAATATATGATCCTGTTTAATTCTTCTTCAAGGGTCATATTCCTGCTTCTTAAGTCCTCAAGCAATTTTCTCGGAATCTCAACGGTGCACAGTTTGTCGTTCTTTATCATCTGGAACTTATATGCAATATGCATAAAAATATAGAAAATCCTGAGGATTATTATAGAGCCGTCGATCTCTCTGATTTTTTCTTCAACCAATTCATATGACGGAACTTCTTCTTTTGATACCTGGCGATCCATAGTGTTCTTTCTCCTGAAATTTTATAGGTAGATTATACAACTAATTTCTCTTTTGTCTACTATTTTAAATACAATTTTGAATTATTTATGAATTAACCTGCTGCATAGCCGGAAATATTATCTTTTATCCAGTGAGGATCCCACCAGAATAAAGGAGATACTTCATGGCCATGTACCAGG
>JBFLYJ010000641.1:0-1755 GCA_040756635.1 Nitrospirota bacterium | reverse complement strand
AGAGAAATACTTGTTGCGATAGATATTGCGCTGAATAAACACGGTATGGAACAAAAGTTAAAGGAAAGCGAAACGGAACTGATAAGACACCGCAAGCAGCTGGCCCTGGCCATGGAAGAGCGCACAGCTGAACTGCAGTCATCCACAGAACTTCTCAGAGAGGAGATAACAGACCGGAGGACGGCGGAAGCAGAGGCGATACGTTCCGGCCAGCTTGCGGCACTTGGCGAGCTTGCCGCCGGAGTTGCGCACGAAATAAACAACCCCATCAACGGCATCATCAACTATGCCCAGATGCTGCTGAACAGGAGCGGCGGGGACAGTATGGAACGGGACATTGCCTCAAGGATCATAAAAGAAAGTGACCGCATTGCCGATATCGTAAAGAACCTGCTTTTGTTCGCCCGTGAAGGAAGAGAAGAGAAATATCCTTTGAAGATTCATGATATCATCTCCGAAGCTCTCAGCCTGACCGGGGCGCAGCTGAATAATGACGGTATTAAACTTCAGACAGACATCCCTGATGATCTTCCCAGGATCATAGCCCAGCGGCAGCAGCTCGAACAGGTTTTTCTGAACGTAATCAGCAACGCGAGATACGCACTTAACCAGAAATATCCGGGCACCCATGAGAATAAGATACTGGAGATCCGGTGCCAGAAGATAATGATCGCGAAGAAACCTTATGTCCGTATTGTATTTTTCGACAGAGGTCCCGGTATTCCCAGTGCTTTGCTTGATAAAGTGGTGGACCCGTTCTACTCCACCAAACCATCCAGCGTGGGAACAGGTCTCGGTCTGAGCATCAGTCACAGCATAATAAAAAACCACCGGGGCAAACTGTTCATAGAAAGTACTGAAGGCGAGTATACCAAAATTACAATTGATCTGCCTGCCGAAGAACAATGACCGCGCCCCGAATGCGGATTAAGCGTCAACACAGGATATTCCGGGAGTTTGTTAATTGAGCGTCCCCCCTTCAGAAAGGTGGAGATATGGAAACCGACCTGCTATTTTTTGCCGGCCCCTATTTTTTTGTAATCCCCTTTTAACTGCCGGACAAGCTGCTCCCGCTTCTCAAGCAGGCGGGAACCTGTGCGCTTTTTTGACCTGTTTAAAACATACCCGGTGAAAAAAGGGAGCATGAGGCTGCAATCCCCATAGGATACTATTGTTTTAGAAAGCGCCGTAGGGTCGACTTTTCCCCAGGAAACGGCCTCGGAGGGAGTTGCACCGCTGAGTCCGCCCGTGTCCGGCCGCGCGTCGGTAAACTGGATAAAATAGTCATGCCCTTCTTCAGGAAGCCCCAGCACCTCCTGTATATGAGGCTCTGTCTGCAGGACAAAGTTTTTGGGACTTCCACCGCCAAGAAGCAGCACAGCGCTTTTGCCGCCCTGCTTCTTTATGTCGTATACGTAGCTGGTCACTTCATTGATATCGCAATGCGTGTCCATGTGGACAGGCCTGTCTTCAAGCATCAATGCCGCAATGTTCATTCCGATACTTGAGTCAGCAGGTGATGAGGTATGGATAGGGACCCCCGCCTCATACGCAACAGCGAGCAGACTCTCTTCTTTAAGGTCAGGTCTCATTTTTATGATCTCCCTTCCCAGGACGGCATGAATATCGGAGCTTGAGCAGGGGCCGGTTATGTTTTTCGCTTCACGCCTCAGGGTCTCGCGGATAAAATTGTCCGTATCCAGCAGGGCTTCATAGTTCATGAAAATGTCATATATCCGGATGATCCCCTTTTCA
>JBFLYJ010000640.1:0-1756 GCA_040756635.1 Nitrospirota bacterium | reverse complement strand
ATGCTATTAAGGAGTATTGTCCTCTGCTGCCGGCCGCAATATCTCCTGCAAGCCCGTGCGCATATACACCCAGTTTTGACGCGTTCGATACGGACATCCCTTGTGCAAGGAAGGCCGAGATAATACCTGTAAGCACATCGCCGCTCCCCGCGGTCGCCATTCCGGGATTGCCTGTAGAGTTGATATAAGCTGTGCCTTCAGGGGTCGCTGTAACAGTCGGGGCACCTTTCAGCACAAGATATGTCCTTGTTTTTCGGGCGAAACCCAGCGCAATATTGATCCTGTCCTGCTCCATATAAGTCCGCTTTAAGTCTTTCCCGAACCCATGATTCTTACCCTGGGCCCCCTTGCTCAATAATCTCATCATCTCTCCCGTGTGGGGTGTAAGGATCACCGGGGCCCTGCTCTTCTTCAACACTGCGGTATCGTCCGCAACCGCATTCAGGCCGTCCGCGTCAATAACCATAGGGACCCCTGATTCACTTATGAGCGCTTTCACGAGTTTGGAAATATCTCTGTCTACAGAAAGTCCGGGGCCGACCGCTAGGACATATCCACGCTTATTTCCAAGAAAACCGAAAATTCTGTCAGCCGACTTCAATGAGAGCGTACCGTTGCCTTTATCAGGCAGAGGGAGAAGCATTTCCTCGGTCACCCGTGATTGAAATGTGTCCAATAGGGTCTCTGGAATTCCGATCGTCACAAGTCCGGCACCGGTCCTGAGGCAGGCCCTTGCCGCCATCAATGCAGCTCCTGTTTTCCCTTTTGAACCGGCGATTATCAGCACATGTCCATACGTTCCTTTATGTGAATTTTTGGGCCTGGCAGGAAGTAATGCATTGACGTCTTCTTTTTGAACCATATTGATCCTGATCTTGTCTGATGAAAGAAGATTTTGCGGAAAACCGATGTCCTCAATAAACAGGCTTCCGGTGTAGTCTGCGCCGGGGAAGAGTAAATGGCCTCTCTTGGGCAGGCCGAATGTGACAGTATATTGTGCCCTAACAGCACAACCCATTATCTGTCCCGTATCGGACGAAATACCGGACGGTATGTCCACGGAAACTACCGGGTATGATATTTTATTGATTTGACTTATGACGTTAGAAAGCGGGGCCCTGACCTCTCTGCTTAAACCTGTTCCAAGAAGCGCATCGACCAGAAGACATCTGCCGGCAGAGCGCGAAGAGGGCCGCCGCAGAAAGTGACTGACAGGACGCATCGGGACACCGTATTTTCTTGCTGAATCATAATTTATCTTTGCGTCTCCCTTTAAGACAAGAGGATTTGCAGTCATAAAAACTTCGACCGCCTTACCCTGATTATGCAGTTCCCTCGCAATAACAAAGCCGTCGCCTCCGTTATTGCCGCCGCCGCAGAAGATCAGAACCTTTCTTCCACTGTCTTTGCTCCGCACTCCCTGCGCTGAGGAATTAAAAAACAATTCATTTATCCGGTCAACAACCCTGAGACCCGCCCTCTCCATAAGGACTGCTCCGGGGATACCATATTTTTCAATGGTGGTCCGGTCTATCTGCTGCATCTCTTCTGAAGTTGTTACTTTCAACATGCCGGTACCGATTTTTTTCGTATCTTTTGATATTTATTTACCCATTAGATTAAAGTAATAAATACGAATTATCAACCAGGGCCATAACCTGGTCCTGCCTTTGATTTATATACTGCAGAAATAAGACTGCCGGCACAGCTAATTATGATATTTAAGACGTCTATTTACCATTATATATGAAAGGAG
>JBFLYJ010000064.1:0-11034 GCA_040756635.1 Nitrospirota bacterium | reverse complement strand
TGGAATTCAAAACAGGGAGTCTGCTTCTCATAGTTCCAAAAAATTGGAGGGAACCGGAAAATGATCTGCTCAAAAAACATGAAGCATGGATTTATAAGAAACATTCCGAGATAACAAAAGCCTTGTCCGGGGTCAAACAGAAAACGCTGAATAGAGGTAGAAGCGAAGATGCATTTAAGGCATATGTCAGACAGCATGCCTCAAAATACTTTGGTGAACTTAAGGTGTCTGCCAGAGCACTCCGATTCCGCCAAATGAAATCAAAGTGGGCAAGCTGCACATCGAAGATGATAACCATAAATACATTATTACGATTCCTGCCGGCCAGGTTGATAAATTACGTTCTTTACCACGAAATTGTTCATCTGAAAGAAAGGAAACACAATAAACGGTTCTGGCACCTTGTTGAGAAAAACTTTAAGAATATCCAGTCAAAAGAAAAAGACTTAATGTCGTATTGGTTTTTGATTCAGAAGAAGGTTAGAGGTGTTGATATGTTTACTGCAAAAGAAAAGAAGAATCTCATACAAGCTGGTGGTGTCGTGTCTACGCATTTCAGTATTTAATTGGACAAGAAAGGGTCCATGGCTACATTCTTCAGAAACCTCCAGGAAACGCAGACACTAATTACTATCACAATCAAAGCACACTTACACACTTGCGAGCTATCACGCCTTTTTCATTCCCTCAGTCTCTTCCGGGGAAAATGAAGCTCTGTAATTGCGTTATACAACATCCTCAAGCAATTGATCGACACGATTTAGCAGATAAAATGGAATTGAAAACAAGGTAAACTGTTTTTTATTCGGAGTGCGTATTTTTTCAAGACCCATTATTCCGGAATATATTCTGATTGCAAATTTAGTTTTGCTTTCATCAATAAAGTTATGAAGAGACCTTAATGTCCCGGATTTCCCCGACTTGACTTCAACTGGAATAAGCTTGTCGTTAAAGCTTACCAGATAGTCTATCTCAGAAATAGAGCCTTTTTGTTCTCTGTACCAGTAGGACAGGTTTATATATTTTCGTTTTGAAAGAGACAGTAAGCTCTGCCCCACAATCTGTTCGCCGATCTGACCGTGATATACGGCATTAATGTCCGGAATATTTATAATCTCTGTCCGTAGTACTACCTGATAATTGACAAGCCCGGTGTCCAGGAACAAAAGCTTCGGCGCCTTCTTTAAATTATTCACTATTGGAAGCTGTTTTGATGCAGAAGCATAAACCCTGCTGATAATCATTGCTTTTTCAAGTACGTCAAAGGCCTCGCTCATCTCCCTGCTTCGAAAACCTGAGCCCCCAAAATTCTCATACTTGACAGGAAGCCCGATATATTTTGATGCATGCTCTACGATATATTGAATGTATTTTGCTTTGGCAAGACTGGCATACTTCAGGACATCATCTTTGAAGCCTGTCAATATGGATTCGTACACAGGGTCCACATCAATCAGCGATTTTGTTTCCGCATACCGGGCAACCGCCTCCGGCATTCCGCCGATCAGAAGGTATTCATGATATTTTTTCATCAATGTAGTATGGATTTCAGGTGATATGCTGCTGCCGGGGCTGATGGAATTTATATATTCAAGCATCTCCGTTTCTCCCATAGCAGAGAGGAATTCTTCAAAAGTAACCGGATGCATATAGCAATATTCAACTCTCCCCACAGGGAATGAAAACCCTTCTGTCTTCATTTTTACTTCAAGCAGCGATCCTGCAGCAACAACATGCAAACCGGGCATCTCCTCATAGAAATACCTGAGCTGATTCATCGCGACACTGGAATTCTGCACTTCATCGATGAATATGATTGTTTCACCGGGTATGATCTTCTTATTGAACTTCAACTGGATAGCCTGTAGTAAATCATGGACCGGATTCATTCTTGAGAACAGGGCGAGATTTTCTTCCAGTTCCAGATTTATATATATGTAAGCATTAAAATATTCATGCGCAAAAAGATTGACAGCCGATGTCTTGCCTACCTGCCTTGCGCCTCTGATGACAAGAGGTTTTCTTTTCTGCCGGTTTTTCCATTCAAGGAAATATGTTTCAATAGTTCGCTTAAACATAATGTAATATTATATAACCTGATTATATATAATGTTGTCACAAATTATAACCTATTATTAATATAAAATGTAATAGAATATAAGCAGTTTCAACCATCACATCCGGAATGTGATAGATAAAAACATTTCTTTGTGATTGAAAGAGGGTGGGTTTGCTCGTTATAAGATATGCTCAACTTTGCTAACGAAGTGGGGGTGTAAATGGTTTTGACTACGGCGGCCGTTTTTATATATAACGGACTTCTTCCAATGAGGATTACCGCAAAATATTCTCAGAATTTATTGAGACAGGCAATTGTTGAGTTTTCGCATGTATCAATAAGTTCAATTATGCTACGGAGGACTTGATTTCTTCCTGAATTTCTCAACTATCCTCCGAGATTCCGTAAGTTATTCCCGGAAGAGCAGATCATATCAATGTGCGGCAGCTCATCTTATGCACAGCCTGCACATGTGCAAAAATCATCAATGCAGAATATAACCTTCATAAAATAAAGAGGTTAAGCTTTGGCAGGAAATTTGCAGTTATAATGCTATTGAAATTCTATGGACTTGAATTTCATGGGAGATTCTTCTAAAAAGAGGGCCAATGATACAAAGAATTAATTCATTATCTGCATTATTATTCTCTTTTATTTTCCTTTTGCCGTCCATGTCTTTTGGAGATTTAATTTCATGGTCTTCTAAAAACTATACTGCTTATGCAGATGTGTCAATGGAGTACTCCGGGGGATTAGTGTATGAGTCTGTTAACGGTGTACCAGTTCCTGCTGAAGATTCTAATCTTAAGAGCAACACATCTTTACCACTAAGCGCCAGCGCACATACAGAGTATTGCTGTCTAATAGCTGAATCGACGGTTTCCATGACCGCTTCTAATTTCAATATCAGTTTAACAACTGATGCTGATACTGTGGGATACCCGCCTAATTATCCTTTTTATCCTCGCCCCAAGGAGTATATATGGGGCAACGCTGATGGATATGGGGAGTTTATTGGTAGCTATTGGGCAGGATTGGATTATTTTAATTTATCGTACTTGTCTTCAGGCAATGGTGGGAGTCTCTTAGTTTCTTTATACGATACAACAGACAAAGCTTATTTATTAAATAACACTTTGAATCTTAAATTAAATACAACAGATAATATTGAGGTATATACTCCGGTCGGTCACAATATACAAGTTAAATTTAAATATTCCGCCGGTGTATCTCATGGAAATGATTTCTCGGGATCTCTCAGTTATAATATGATGGCATCTTCTCCTCCAGTTGCTCCTGAACCTATATCATCAATCCTTTTTATCATAGGCGGAACGCTTTTAGCAGGAAGGCGGTATTTAAGAAGAAAAAAGTAAGGGTTTGTTTAACGTAAATTGCTAAAAGGGTCTGGGTTATCTCAGGCCCTTTTTTGTGCTCACTTTTTACCGGTTGTCAATAAATTATTAATCATTATCAATTCTTGATACGCAGGTATTCTCAATAACAGTAACCTTGTCTTAAGAGTCACAATATCCGGTAATTATCGTTGAATGTCATTCTGTAACTCAATGTGACGATTAATACAAGAAAATACTCTACCCAAAAACAAACGTTCATGCCGAAGTTCGCAAAGTCATCAGTATCTCAGGCACCACTCTTTCAAACAGAACTTTTGAAAAGCTTCACGACCATTTTCGAATGAACTTCGCACCGCTGAAGGCAGGAGAGGGAGAACAGAACAACAGTTGCGACTTCTTGAAACACCATAATTGCCAGCGAATAAATGCATTTCGAAAGAGTCATCTCACACAGACTGTCATGTTAAGTTTTACCATCTACAGGTGGTTAAACTCGTGCGATGATATAACCTCTTTAAACCGTAAATGTCGATCTACATGCATACTCGTATAACGAATGAGTTGTTACAATTACCCTGCTGCAGGTTTTGCAAATCGCAAAAGGATACTGATAATCACAATAGGCTATTCTCTTATTTCCGGGAATGTCCCGGGCTGGATAATAAGGGGGATCTGGTGAAATTAAACGGCTCTTAGAACAGGCAGCTAAAAACTTAACTTAAGGGCCAGCATTCTCGGACTTAAAGGATATATAAATCCAAGTTAGGACACTACTAAAAATCAGATTTACTATTTTATTTTTTGCACCAATTTGTGCACCACTTGTGCACCAAATTGGAAGAGGACAGTGCATTGATATTTAAAGCAAAAGATGGTGGACGGTAGGGGATTCGAACCCCCGGCCTTCGCGTTGCGAACGCGACGCTCTCCCAGCTGAGCTAACCGCCCTGAATGGTCATCAGATTACATCATGCGACAATCAGCCGGTACACTATGTCCGGCGTGACGTTACAGATGATATTATAAATGAAGATAAATTGTAAATATTGCAGTCTTGTCTCTTAACAGCGAAAGCTGACGCTTCCGGTCAAATTGACGCCTATTTTTTGTTTAGGTATTATAACATTTGGTGTTTAATGAGTTAACACTGTGAAATATTAATTTAAATGAATATATTAAGGAAAGCCGGGAGTCATTCACTAATCCATGACCCCGGGGCCTTTTGTCATTACGTGTACCGGCTGATTATTTTAAACAGGTCATTCTTGTCCCCTAGATCTTATATTTATCATCTTATAACAGGGTATATCGCTACTATCGACTATTACATACCTGTAATATCGGGAACATATGAATTGAAGTAATTGTTTCAGAGTGATCATGAAAAGCAAAAAAACTAAAATCTTTATCTTCCTGGGAGTCGGAGCACTGTGCTTCGGAATTCTGTTTTTTCTTCTCAGGGGTCCATATTTGTCTAATTCAATAAAAAGGACCCTCGTACCGGTGTTCGAAAACGCGACGCAGGAAAGGGTAATAATCGACAAGGCTGTGATAAATCTCTTCCCCTTTTATGTGCAGGTCAAGGGATTTAAGCTTTTTGACAAAGACGGGAACCGGCTTCTCTGGATCACAAAGAGCCGGGCGTATATCGATCTGCTCGGCCTGCTGTCCCGTCAGGTCAGGATCAGAAAGCTGACATTGAAAGAGCCTGACCTGACGGTAAATGAGACGGACGTTCAGAGGATTATGGACAACCTGAGAAAATCGGAACTTGTCGGGGAAGAGGGGAAATTCAGGGTAACGGTAAAAAACGTTCAGCTAACCGACGGCAACGTCTCTTACAAGACCTCGGACATGCAGTCAAGCTTTTCAGGCAGCGGTATATATATGGACGCGGTACCAAAAGGGATATCGCACATCGTCACCCTCCTATTGAAAAAAGGGACGTTGAAACTGGCCAACCAGTCAGAGCTGGAAGGAAGTTTCGACACCAAGGTGAAGATAAAGGAAAACAAGATATTTGTGTCGCAGCTAAATCTTTCCGCCGCAGGCTCCACTTTGGCGGCTGACGGTGAAATAATCCTTTCCCCGGATGGCGGAATTGAAGACGGCAGCCTGTCGGTAAATACGAGGATACAGGCGGAAACCATCAATCTTGTCCATCCGATGCAGGAGCAGAGCGACGCGCTCCTGACGTTCCAGGGATTTGTCAGGCTTCTTAAGCGTGAGGATTCCAGGTGGCCCGGTCTTGCTGTTGATCTGAAGACAGACAGCCGGTTTTATCTTGAATCATTGATGGAGATCCTGGACGTCAAGGAAGATATCTCAGGCGCTCTTTCCGTGACCGGTACGATTACAGGGACTTTCCCTGATGTTATAGGCAAAGGAGAGGCCAAGCTTACCGGTGCGGTAATAGTAGGTCTGCCGCTTGATGAAGTTACAGGGGAGCTGACTTATAAAGACAGAAAATTCGCTTTAAACGGATTTATGGGCCGCACGTATAACGGCAGGATTGAAGGATACGGTCATGTACTGATTCCGAGCGGCAACTATATGGTTGATGCGCATATTTCAGATGTCAACAGCACTGAGTTTTTCAAGTTTATCAAATGGGAGTCTCCATTGCCCGATGGAAGTCTGTTTGGGGACATTAAGCTTTATCATAATAAAGGACACGCTCTTGAACTCCTGGCTGATGCGGATTACCGCAGCGCTTCACATAATAGCGGAAACGCGGTCGACAGGGTCTCATCAGGTTCGGCTTTTCTCGAACTAAAGGACAATGTCCTATGGTTTACAGACACTGTGTTTTATACCAGGAGCTCGAATTTTCGGATCGACGGGAGCATCGATTTCAATAAGGACTCACTGGATCTTGATCTGAAACTGGACAGTGCTGATGCCGCTGATCTGACGGCCCCTTATTATACCGGGTTCTCGGGGCAGGCAGGGTTCGAAGGTAAGGCCGCGGGTCTGTTAAAAGACCCTGCTATTACAGGGAAGCTTACTGCGCGTGACGGTTCCGTCCATGGGATAAAGTTTACAAAGGCTTCTGCGGATCTGAAATATAAAATAAGTTCACTTCTGGTGGACCGTCTGGAGATAAGTCATGGTGATGCTGTATGCAGCGGTTCGGGGAAGATCGACTTCAGAAAGGCGGAAGGAATTTTATCATTTAAGGCCCCTTATTACAGGGCAAAAGCTGAGTGCGGAAATGTTGAACTCAGCCCCTTCATACGGGAGCTCTACAGGGACATTCCTGTGTCCGGACTTGTAAGCGGGAAGGTGTCATTTGAGGGTGATTCCTCTGATTTCTTCAGTCCGGGGGAATTAAAAATAGAGAGGGGCGATGCGTACGGCCAGAAACTGGACAAAGTCTTAATCAGGTATGAACTCCGGCCAAAGGCGATAGAATTCAAGTCGGTAAAGGCATTTCGCGCAGAGTCGGGTCTCGAGGCTGCAGGTACCTTGTCTTTCAATAAGAAATACAATATTTCCGTCGTCTCAAAGGGGATACGTCTAAGGGACCTCTCTGCTGTCAAGGATTCCCCTTTTGACATGACATTCGGTCTTAAAGTGGAGGGAGAGGGTTCGATTGATGATCCCCGGCTGAAGTATTATTTGAATATTAAAGAGAGCTCACTCAAAGATGTGCCGGTCGGCGGGGGAGAAATATCAGGGACGGTGAACAATGATAAAATCCGCGCATCGGGCAGCTTCATTGACGGACTGATTACGTCAGAAGGCGAAGCCGTCGTAGGCGATAAAATAAAATGGAAAGTCAATTCAATACTCAGGGAGGGCAGGTATGATTTCCTGCTGAAAGGCTTCATGAAGGAAGTCCCCGAGGATTTCCTTCTCACCCTCGCGGGAAAAGTTGATGTTCAGGGCCAGGGGAAAAGCCTAGCGGTATCATCAAAGTTCAGTGCCGCTGCGATAAGTTTTTATGGATACGACTTAAAGAACCGGGACGACATAGTAGTGGACATTGTCGATGGTGAGATACGTATAAAGTCATTTACTTTTTCCGGCAGCAAAGGGGATCTGTACGCGGCCGGCACCGTGAAACCAAAAAGCAGATACGACCTGCACATCAAAGGCAATATGGAGGTCGCTCCATTGAGGGCGCTTAGCGATAAAATTCTCTCTCTGCGCGGATCGGGCAGGTTTGAAGTAGACATCGCGGGACAGTGGACAAGACCCGAAGTTTACGGGCAGATTTATTTCAGGGACACAACCGCCTCGGTCACCGCTCTGCCGTACAAGATCGGGCCTCTTGAGGGGACCTTCTTCCTGAAGAAAGACAGGATTACTTTTGATTCCGTCCGTTCAAAATTCGCCGGGGGGACGATCAAGGTGTCCGGGGCCGGTTATCTTGACGGAATGTCGATTAACAGACTTTTCCTGTCCACTGACATCGATGGAATAAAAATAAGACCGGCCGAAGGCCTGAGCACCGAGCTGATGGGGAAGCTTTTCTATGACAACTCTTCAAAGGGGTCCAGTCTATCGGGCAACATTGAAATAAAAAAAGCCAGGTATACAAAAAGGATTGAATGGAAAAGCTGGCTGCTCGGACTTAAACAGGTAAATAACACGCAGATTACTTATCCTTCGTTTCTCGAAGGCACCTCGGTCAATGTGCACATAACAGGTGATGAGAATATAATGATCGACAACAATATCGCCAGGACCCCGGTCAGTATCGCGCTTAACCTGACGGGTACGATCAACCAGAAAGGTCTTCTGGGACGGATAGAAGCGAGCGAGGGGACCGTATATTTCAGGAGCAGAGAGTTTAATATCCTGGAAGGCACTAATGTGGATTTCGTTGATCCGTACAGCATCGCCCCTGTTTTTCATATTATCGCCGACACATACATAGGTGATTATTATGTCAAGCTGAACCTTGACGGTACTATGGAGAATTTTTCCCTTTCATTCTTTTCGGACCCGCCTCTTTCGGAGACGGAAATACTCGCAATGCTCACCACCGGACAGACCGGCAAAGAGGCCACGGGGATCGACAGCGGAATTGCCGCGGGTGAGGCAACCTCACTGCTTACGGGCGGAATTCAGGACACGGTGGAGGAACAGTTCCAGTATTTCACCGGTTTTGAGAGATTTAGTATCGAGCCGCATACGACCACCGAAGGGGCGTTCGTCCCCAGGGTGACCGTCGGCAAGCGGTTGTTTGAGGACAAGCTGTATGTAATATATTCCACCGCCATCGGGACCACGGAAGAGGATATTATCAAACTTGAATACAAAATAGACAAACATCTTTCACTCATCGGCTCCAGAAATGAGATAGGCAGTGCGGGAGTAGACCTGAAGTACAGATTTGAATTCAAATAAACGCCTATGAGAAATACACAATGATATACGGAACATTTCGGCGCTTTAGAACCTGGCTAGTTATCGTTATTATCGGCAGCCTATTTCCTATTTTCCCGGACTCCTCGCTTTTCGCGGAGGGTACAGGCACGGAAGCGAGCCTGGCGCCGGAGATCACGGCGATTGAAGTAAAGGGCCTCACTCGTACAGAAGATGAAGAATTGATAGATCTGATAAATCTCAGCATCGGTCATAAACTGGACAGGCAGGAATTGAGCCGGGGCATAAAAAGGGCGTTTCAGAAGGGTATTTTCCAGGACATAAGAGCGGTGACGGAGCCTTACGGCGATGGGATCAGGCTGATTTATATTGCAAAGGAAATACCGCGCGTCGAAAAGATCATTATAAAGGGCAACCGTGAGATAGGGAAACAAACGCTCATGGAAAAATTTTATTTCAAGGAAGGAGAAGATTTTAAGGAGGAGTACCTCGATACCGCCCGTACGGCCTTATCGAGGTTTTACGAAAGAAAGGGGTACCCTGATGCAATTATCCTGATTGCGGTCGAAGCCGCGGAAAAGGCATCAAGGGTCAACATAATTATTGATATTGATGAAGGTCGTCCTCTTATTGTGGAGAAGGTGGAAACTGAAGATGATGTCATGTATATGATAGGGGTCCGCAAGGGCGACGTCCTGGACATTACCGAACTGGAAAAGGACATGAAGAAGGTTGAAGAGTATTACAGGAAGAAAAACTATATGAAGCCGTCCGTGGGCCCGTACCGGTTCAGCGGCGGAGTCCTGACCGTGCCTGTTTATCCGGGAGAGAGATATGAAATAAGATTTAAAAACAATTCTGCTTTCAGCGCCGTAAAGCTGGAAAAGGAGCTGTCTATTATCGAAAATGAAGAGATTACTGACGAAGGTATCGCTGAATCGGCGGACCGCATCAAACGGTTTTATATAAGCAGCGGATATTACAACGCACAGGTAGCGGCGGGTGTAGAGAGGAAAGATGACATCACAAGGATCACGTTCATAATTTTTGAAGGGGAAATTACGGTCCTGAGAAATATAAACTTTACAGGGATCAGTATTAATCCTGAGGGCGTAAAAAAGATACTGCCGTTTGATATAAACAGCCCCTTTAATAATAACCTGCTTGAGGACAGCAGGGACTCGATCACAGGTTTCTATAATGCCCTCGGCTATCTGCATGCGGAAGTTCTCGAGATAAGAAAGGAATTTAAGAATAACGGCAGGGACCTGGACCTCGAATATGTTATTAAGGAAGAAGATCGGACAATAATCAGGAAGGTTGATATAACCGGTTACGAACGGATGGATGTGATTCAGATCAGAAAAGTAATGGCGCTTAAAGAGGACACTCCTTATAATGCGGTTGATATAGGGGACGCAAGACGCAGAGTACTTTCACTTTATGCGCAATACGGCTATCTGGACGCAAGGGTGGACGTTGAAAGCAGAATTGAAGGGGGAAACGCGTTTCTTACATTCAGGATAACGGAAAACAGCCCATCGGTCATCGGCAAGATCATATTGAAGGGGAATCAGAAGACCAGGGCGAAAATCATCATGAGGGAACTCGCTGTTTATGAAGGAGAACCGTATGATAGCGAGGCGATCGCACGGGCGAAGCAGCGTCTTTATAAGCTCGGAATCTTCAGTGAGGTATCGATTGAAGTTCTTGAAGGCGTACCTGATAAAGAGGAGAGGATAATAAGAGACATGCTGATCTCCGTAAAGGAGGCGAAATCGGGTTCAATGGAAATCAGTCTGGGTTACGGAGATTATGAGCAGGTAAGAGGGACGCTTGAAATAAGCTATCGCAACCTCGGCGGATATAACAGACAGGTGGGCTTCCGCACTGACCAGAACTCGGTTGAGAGGAGATATATCTTCTATTTCAGGGAGCCGTGGCTCTTTAACTGGCCTGATGTCCCCCTGAAAATATTTCTGATCAGGGAAGACAGAAGAGGGGTCAATATAGAAACAGGAGAGTTGCGGTATAAAATAGACAAACAGAGTTTTATAACCGGTATCGAAAAAGAAATATCCGACGGACTGAAGATCGGGCTTGACTATGAATACTCTTTTACGGACACAAAGGACGTGGAGGAGGATGTCATATTAAGCAAGGAGGATACCGGGACCCTCGGCATCAGCAGCATATCGCCATCAATATATTTCGACAGAAGGGACGACCCGTTTAATCCTTCTTCAGGGTCTCTGCATGGCCTTGTCGTAAAATATGCTT
>JBFLYJ010000639.1:0-1758 GCA_040756635.1 Nitrospirota bacterium | reverse complement strand
ATGTGACAAAACCTCCGCTTAATAGCATGGTTCTGTCAATATGTGCGATAAAAAGGATACGGCTCATGGTGATGATACCCCCTTAAGGCGGATTAATAAGATTATTAAGTTATATTATCTGTTTCGTTTCTTTATGTCAAGAATCTTTACGTAATAAAATTAATAAGTTAAAGAAAATATCGCTTCTTTATTCGCTTACTGGACTAATGCCTGATTTGCGCACGTATTACTTAACGACCGGAAGTATTATATCCTTTAATGATGTATTCCCGAGCTCCCCGGAAATGGCGCCTTCAAGTGATGTCATGACCCTGTCGACTTCGGGTACAGAAACTGGCTGACTTTCAAAAGTCAACGGTCCGCTGTCCGCAGTCCTGACGGCATTGAGGATGTTCTGCAGTGTGATTGTTTCGATGTCCCTTGCGGGCAGGAAAGCGGGAGGGTCGTCACCTGTCTCCAGGATAAGAGAGTTTTTCTTCAGCGAGGTCAATATTTCATCCACCGGCTCCGGAAGCATTCCGATATGCTCTGAAAGCGAAAGAAGACTCCACGGCTTCTTGTTCAAACAGAAGTTATGACCGATCAAATACATTATTAAAAAACCTGTTTTTTCCCGGAGTCTGTTACTGAGACGGACTTCCGTGTGATTAACAGCAAGGTAATTGGGGTTTTGGTGATAGAAAGAAACCTGTGCTCCTGCAAGGAGGATCAGCCAGTTAAGATAGAGCCATATCATAAACAGCACCAGCATCGCAAAGCCCGAATATATTGCAGAGTACTGAGAGGATCTTATGGAAAAAAAAGCGAAGGCCCAGCCTGTTATTTCCCACAGGACACCTGCCATAACCCCTCCCGTGAGAGCGGATTTGAATTGGATCCTGGTATTTGGAATAAAGAGATAGAAAAAAGTGAAGGCCGTGCAGACAATTATATACGGGGTTACCATTCCAGCAATACGTAAGAGTGCACCAAACGGTTCTATTGATATAATCTTCTGTACGAGCGTGTGGCTCATGAAGGTCGCAGTCAGTCCGAACAAGGCTTCTTGATGTGTTGATTCTCCATATGGCATTAAATGCGCTTTCCACTTTGTGAATGACCGAAAACACGGTATATATAAGCATTAACAGTCCAAGGGATCCGAGCACTCCAACTTTTATGTTTTCCACAAAGCCGATGATCCTGGCGGTTATTTCTTCACCTTTTGGCCCGAGCGGAGAGAGAAATTTAAGGAGAAATGGTGCGATGAATTCGTTGTGAATGCCGAGACCTTTCAGGACGGAAAAGCTGATGGCGAGCAGGGGAACGAGCGAGAGAAGCGTTGTGTATACAAGGCTCATTGCCCTAAGTGTAAGCTGACCCTCCGATACTTCACGAGCGGTCACATAGAGCAGCATCAGGGATTCCGCCGCCACGGTCCTGAGCCTGCTGCCGGGTGCATTGTCGATGTCCCGGATCTTCTTTGCGAGATAGGCTGTAATTTTCTCCCCGGCGCCTGCTATCATGCTTCTTATCATTCTAGCATGAAATAGTATTTGATGGTACAAGCCGGACGGATTTGCACTGACTTCAATATAGTATAGTATTAGTATTATATTCTGCCGTACTGCGGGGAGACCGGATACCGAGAGCTTCAGTGAACAAAAGAATAATACAGGGATGATCATGACGAGAATTATTCAGCCGCTGGACATTTATAAAAAGATGCCGCGCACTAACTGCGGAAGGTGCACTGCCGGAAGCTGCATGGCATTTGCC
>JBFLYJ010000638.1:0-1765 GCA_040756635.1 Nitrospirota bacterium | reverse complement strand
ATTTTGCCTCTTTCAAGCCCCCCCCTACAAAGTCTGCTGCCCACATATCCTGACATAACGCAAACAGCGATTATTACAAATCCCGACCTTATCAGGTTGTACCTTTTATCGAGAGTCATCTCTGTCCTCCGGCGCTCCCTACAATACTCCACATTGACCTTCCTTGGTGATCGACAAGATATAACATGGGTGTTCTCCATTCATAATTCGCCGCCCCAATCACATTCCCTTCCGGATCTTTCACCGCTAGAAAAGGAAAGCCTTCTTTCCGAAAGCTGCACCCGATTTCAACAGCAGATCTACGGTCGAAATTGAATGCTAAGATATAATTACCGTTTCCTATCTCTTGAAGCACGATTTTCTCTTTCGGAGAACCCATTACTTCACCGATAACCATCTTGACTGTACGTACCTCGCTATATGCATACTCGTCGACATATTCGTATCTATAAGAATAAAGAGTAAACATCATCCCAGATATCGCCGAAAGAATTGAGGCTAACACCACGATAACTCGGCTATCCATTTTTCGTCCGGACCCGAAGCTGCATGAACGGATATTCAACTACTAGGTAACTCACAGTAGCTATTATCCCCGTTAAAGCAAACACGAGGGCAGCCACTACGACTTCTCCGTCTAAGCCTACATGTTGAAACTTTCCTTTCAATATTAGGAAAGTTAATCTGTGAAATAAGTATAAGCTGAAGCTGATAAACCCTATGAACCTTAATGGATAAAAACTGCATAATCTTCGGAGGAACCCGACGCCATTGAGGTGGCAAAAAATAAAAATGCACCACAAGGGAGCATGGAGGAATTTAGAATGTATAACCCGATGAAAATCATTGATGAACAGGAACTCCCATATCGCCGGGATTGAGAGAACAACGTAAAGTAGAATCGCCCAAGACGAAGCTTCACATGAAATCTTTACTGCGGGCTTGCGGAACCAACTGCTATCGCGGCTTCTCCAATATGCAAGGGCGGTACAAGCCCCCATCACAAAAACGAACATGTTTGACAGCAAATCAACTGATTTGTAAATGTCCACAAAATAATAAACGAAGCAAAGTAAACAACCGCTGTACACGACATTAAAGACGTTTTCACGGTATATTACTCTGAAGAGAATTACCAAGAGCGGCAATAGGAGGTAAAATTTCAGTTCTACCGGCATTGTCCAAAATACATCATATCCATTCAGCAGCAACAGATGATTCAGCACCTCTGAGGTATTGAACTTATACCCATAAAACTCATGACCACCTCTAGTATAAAGCCAAAGTATGACGAGAATGACAAAGTAGGCGGGATATATTCTTAAAAATCTTCTAAGGAAGTAATGCAACCATACTTTATAGTCATAGAGAGGAGACTCCTTGCTATAGAAGGGGAATGTAAGCAGGAAGCTGCTTAGGGCGAAGAAAAGGAATACCCCCATTCCAACGTGACCGAGATCGAGGGGCAGATCCTCACAATAATGCCCAACCATAACAAATCCGACAGCCAATCCGCGGATGCCATCCAGCGACTTGAATTGAAACCCATGGCTTGACTTCCTAGTATGAAAAGCAAGTTTACTTTTCGAAAACAGGTTCTTTACTATATCCATTGAAAATGGTGCCAAATGTTTTCCAGTGACTCTTTTAATAATAGCGAATTATTGTGGGAGAGCATAGGCATTTAAGCATAGACACAAACTCGCCACAGGTCGCTCACTTTCCAATGTATAATCGTCCTACCTAACATGAACACTCTGTCCTC
>JBFLYJ010000637.1:0-1772 GCA_040756635.1 Nitrospirota bacterium | reverse complement strand
ATCTTCCCACACAGCTTCCCCGTACAGTCTGTCTCTTGTAACACCTGGAAAATCTTCAATAATGGCGCGGCGTTTCCTAATTATCCGGTTAAATAGAGTGGACTTCCCCACGTTTGGTCTGCCTACAATGGCAACTATAGCTTTTCTCATGATATTTCCGTCATATTGATTAATAAATGGGGAAAGTTGTTATTTAATCATTAATTATAGCACAGGACCGCAATTATGAACGCTGGCGACAGGCCAAAGTCTGAAACAGCACCCTGTTTTTGACCTGTTTTTCAAATTGACCCGATTCATTTACGCATGTTATCATTTTAGTAATGAATAAAACCATTTTAATATGCTCTATTATTCTGGTTATCAGCTCCTTGGGCAGAGCCTCCCACGCCGATATTTATAAATACATAGACAGCAACGGCGTCATTCATTTAACAAATATTCCGGACGGCAAAGAGTACAAGAAGGTCATCCGAGAAACTGATTCCCCAAAAAATCAGTACGATCATATCATAAACACCAAGTCATACAAATACAATATTGAACCGGCGATTATCAAAGCGGTCATAACCGCGGAGTCCAACTGGGACCCTCGGGCCATTTCACACAAGGGCGCGATCGGGCTGATGCAGCTTATGCCCACAACCGCGGAAGACATGCAGGTAAGCAATCCCTTTGACCCGGAAGAAAACATTGAAGGAGGGACAAGATATCTGAGATACCTCCTCAACAAGTTCAACGGGGACCTCGATCTTGCGCTCGCGGCATATAATGCAGGGCCGGGCAAAGTTGAAAGGTCCGGCGGGATCCCCTCAATACCTGAGACAATCAAATATGTTAAGAAAGTAAACGGGCTATGTAATGATAAGTCTGAGCCAAGTCAATCACGGATATACAAAGTGACATATGAGGATGGTTCAGTGCTTTACACAAATACCCCGCCTGATTGACCCATCCCCTTCCATATTTTTCCCCAATAATCTAAAATATTATCCCGATGACAGAAACAGCGTTGTTGCGTGACAGGATCCTGGATCTAAAGGAAAAGAAGAAAGCTATTATTCTCGCCCACAATTACCAGCGTGAAGAGGTGCAGGATATAGCGGACCATACCGGCGACTCTCTGGAACTTTCCCGTATCGCCGCGTCAATCGATTGCAGGATAATAGTTTTCTGCGGGGTCCATTTTATGGCCGAAAGCGCCTCTATTCTCTCTCCGGACAAGACCGTTCTCCTGCCTGAAATCAAGGCCGGATGCCCGATGGCGGACATGATAACGGTCGGGGGGCCAAGGAATCTTAAAAACTATTTCCCCGGTTATGAATATACGGGGGGATACAGGTACCCCGCCGAGTTCACCCTGAGAGAGATCAAAAAACTCCATCCCGGGGTCCCTGTGGTCACGTATGTCAATACGACGGCTGAGGTAAAGGCGGAAAGCGATATATGCTGCACTTCCGCAAATGGAGTCAAAATAGTCGAATCGCTCAATACCGACAAGGTAATATGCGTACCCGACAGAAACCTGTCGGCATGGATCGCCAGGAACACTAAAACAGAGGTAATAGCCTGGGACGGCTTCTGCCATGTTCATGACAGGGTCTCTGCAGGCGATGTGCAGAGGGCAAGGCAGGAACACCCGGACGCGGTAATCCTTGCTCATCCTGAATGCAGGATGGAGGTCCTTGAAAAAGCGGACCACGTAACGAGTACGTCCGGCATGCTCAGGTTTGCAAAGTCGTCAGACGCGCGTGAGTTTGTCATCGGGACCG
>JBFLYJ010000636.1:0-1776 GCA_040756635.1 Nitrospirota bacterium | reverse complement strand
CGGGCTAATATTCTCATTCAGATATACGACAAGCCCGAAGTTTTTTGCCCACCGCTGGATCACGGAATCCATATTTAAAGTTATCATTATAAAAGCGGTAAGCAGGGACAGGCCGATGCTGATGGATAATATTGTCAGCAGATTGATCCATTTCTCACGCCAGAGGGTGAGAAAGACAGACTGTAAAGAATAAATCAACGCCTTCACCCGATCGTTTCCTTATCTATCATATGGTCTTTTATAAAAAATACCCGTCTGCCGGTGCCGTGGAAAAGGTCATGGTTGTGAGTTGCAATCAGAACAGTGGTGCCGCGCGCGTTGATCTCTCTGAAAAGCCCCATGATTATCTGCGTATTGTCGACATCGAGGTTGCCGGTAGGCTCATCCGCGAGTAGAACCCTCGGTTTTGATACCATGGCCCTGGCTATAACTACTCTCTGCTGCTCTCCTCCTGAAAGATGCTGCGGATATGTGTTTGCCTTGTGACTCAGTTTGACTTCTTTAAGGACAGCGGATACATCCTCCCTGATAGTCGCGGCATTCATGTAATGGATCCTTAGTGCAAGTGCTACGTTATCAAAGACAGTCCTGTTTGGCAATAATCTGAAATCCTGAAACACAACCCCTACTGTCCTTCTCAGAAAAGGAATTGTTCTTTGCTTTAACTTGCCGACATCCAGTCCCGCTACGGTTATCTGCCCTTTATCTGGACGTTCATCGCAGTAAATAAGTTTAAGCAGCGTCGATTTGCCTGCACCGCTTGGTCCTGTGATGAATGCAAGTTCGCCTTTGTCAACTGTGAACGTAACATCTTTGAATACTACGTCGTCTTCATAAAACTTTGTTACGTTTAAAAATTCGATCATTTTTTAAAAAACTCTTTGATCGTATCGACTATGTTTCCGACCGTGATTCCATGAAGGTCGAGGAGGGCGTCCGGATTGCCGGAGCAGCCGAACGTATCCCGGGTGCCTATCCTCTTGACAGTAACAGGAGAATTCTCAGCTACGAATTCACAGACCGCACCGCCAAGTCCTCCGACTATAGAATGTTCTTCCGCAGTAACAATTATTTTAGAGTTTTTTGCAACTTGAAGAAGGGTTTCCTCATCGAGGGGCTTTATTGTGGACATATTAATTACACCTGTATCTATACCCTGATGAGACAAAATTTCCGCAGCTTTTAGGGCCATATCCACAGTTATACCTGCAGCCACTATATTCGCGTCTTTCCCTATATGGAACACAAAGGCCTTCCCAAGTGTGAATACATAATCATCCGGCATAACATAGGGGACTTTTGCCCTGCCGAGCCGCACATAAACCGGTCCCTTGTAATCGACAATAGTATTTATTACAGATACTGTTTCGGCAGCGTCCGCGGGGACTATGACCGTCATATTAGGGAGGGCCCTCATTAAAGCTATGTCTTCAAGCGCCTGATGAGACGCGCCGTCTTCCCCCACCGTTATCCCTCCGTGAGTAGCAACCAGTTTGACATTTGTATTTGAATAACAAACAACCAGTCTAATCTGGTCCCATGCCCGGCCTGTCTCAAATACGGCGAAAGTGGAAGCAAAGGGGATTTTGCCGGCCAACGCGAGCCCTGCAGCAGTGCCGACCATGTCCTGCTCTGCTATGCCAATGTTAAAAAATCTGTCAGGGAATGCTTTTGCGAATTTGCCCGTTTTGGTTGAACAAGAAAGGTCGGCATCAAGCGCTACAACATCAAGACGTATTTTCCCCAGTTCAAGAAGGGCCTCTCCGTATGCGTCCC
>JBFLYJ010000635.1:0-1781 GCA_040756635.1 Nitrospirota bacterium | reverse complement strand
GACGACGATTAAGGCCAATGCTCACCCGGCCGTGCAATAATTGTAGGGTCTGGGTTTATCCCCGACGAATGGGGTGAATGTTGTTAGAATGCGTCATTCCCGCCCCCGATTACAAAATTCGAGGGCAGGCTTCGGCGGGAATCCAGAAAAAAAGAATGGATGCCCGATTAAAAACTTCGGGCATGACAGAATTAGACAGGGAGAATTGAATACATGAAAACAATGACAATAATTATTTCAGGCTTACTAATGTCTTTACTGCTTTTTTTCAACGCCCCTTCTTTCTCACAGCACCAGCACGGAGCGCCTGCCGGAGAAGCCGCCAAACCGCAGACTCAGGAGGCGGCCCAGGAAGAAGCGGATGAAGAAGAAAACACAGTTGAAATCGAGCCGGAAAAACAGCAGCTTATCGGCGTAAAAATCGTTGCGGCTGCGGTCAAGCCCATGCAAAAGACCATAAGGACTGTCGGTCGCGTTGAATATGATGAGAGACGTCTTTCAACTGTTAATACAAAATTCGAAGGCTGGATAGAGAAGCTTCACATTGATTACACAGGCAAATATGTGAAAAAGGGCGAGCCGCTCGCAGAGATTTACAGCCCGGAACTTGTGGCAACCCAGCAGGAATTCCTTAATGTGCTGAAATGGACAACTCCCACCCTTAACAGGGGGGAGCAAGGGGGGGTAAGCGACATGCTTTCCCAGGATGCTGAGCGAATTATTGATGCTGCGCGGCAGAGGCTGAAATTATGGGACATTACGGATGAACAGATTCAGGAGATTGAAAAGACCGGGAAGCCGGTCAGGACATTGACAATCTACAGCCCGTCAACAGGGTACATAGTTCAAAAGATGGCTTTGCAGGGTATGCGCGTGATGCCCGGGGAGAAACTCTTCGACATAGCAGACCTGTCAACGGTTTGGGTTATTTCCGATATCTACGAATACGAATTGCCGCTTATAAAGACAGGGCAAACGGCAAACATAAGCCTCAGCTATTTTCCGGACAAAATATTTTCATCTACGATTGATTACATCTATCCTTCGCTTGCCGGGGAAACAAGGACTGCAAGGGTCAGGTTCATAATCTCAAATCCCTCCGTACAACTCAAGCCTCAGATGTTTACCAACGTGGAAATAAAGGTCGATATGGGGAAAAGGCTCACCGTTCCTGATGACGCAGTAATTGATACAGGCACAAGACAGATTATTTACGTTGATAAGGGCGAAGGATATTTTGAGCCTCGTGAAGTGCACATCGGGCTTAAGGCCGGTGGAATGACGGAAATTCTGCACGGGCTGTCTGCAGGAGAAAAAGTAGCAGCCTCCGGCACGTTCCTGATCGACTCCGAGGCGCAGTTGAAGGGTGTTAAGCCGGTCATTAAGAAATAAACCACAGAGAACACAGAGACACGGGAAAAATAATAAATGAAGAAGAAACAAATAAACGAACAGACTATAAATTCCAAGCATTCATTCTTGCATTCATTACTCTGTGTCGTCTTTGTGGTTAACAAATCATTATGATATCCAAAATAATCGAATACAGCGCAAGGAACAAGTTCATCATCTTCCTGCTCGTCTTCTTTCTCTCTGTATGGGGATACTGGGCGCTCAAGAACACGCCTCTTGACGCCATACCGGATTTGAGTGATACACAGGTCATTATATTTACCGAATGGCCGGGCAGAAGCCCTGACCTTGTTGAAGACCAGATAACCTACCCGATTTCTTCCACATTGCTTGCGGCGCCCAAGGTGCAGGTCGTGCGCGGCTTTTCA
>JBFLYJ010000634.1:0-1788 GCA_040756635.1 Nitrospirota bacterium | reverse complement strand
GTAAAAAAGGGGTCGTATATCTTTCTTAACGTTTCCTTGTCCATTCCGGTCCCGGTATCGGACACCGTTATAAGCGCGTATACCCCCGGCACACCGTACTCAAATTGTTTAATGTCTTCATGCGTCACGCTCGTCAGCTCCGTCTCGATCGATAAAGTGCCGCCTTCAGGCATGGCGTCCCTTGCATTAGTAGCAAGATTGATAAGCACATGTTCTATCTGACTGCTGTCCGCCAGGACGGTCAGCTGCCTGTCTGTAAGCTTTACCTTCAGCTCAATGTCCTCTCCGATGAACTTCGGCATGAGTTTTCCGATCCTGCCTATCAGGTCATTAAGTTTGACCGGCTTAAGGTCGATTGCCTGTTTTCTGCTGAATGCGAGCAGGTCCTTGGTAAGCGCGGCCCCGCGTTCCGTTATGGCCAGGATCTGCTCGATATTATGAAGCAGCGGGGCATTGTCTTTGAGCTTCAGTTTCAGCAGGTGGCCGTATCCGATGATAGCCGTAAGCATATTATTGAAATCATGGGCCACCCCGCCCGCAAGCTGACCTATGGCCTCCATCTTCTGCGCGTGCCTGAGCTGGTCCTCGAGTTTTTTGCGCTCGGTCATGTCCTCAACAATAGCAAAATTGTATTTAAATTTACCCTGCAGGTCCCGTATCGCCGTGACGGTCAGATTGGTCCATACTATGCCGCCGTCTCTCCTGATATAACGTTTTTCCATCCGGTACAGGTCTCTCTTGCCGTCAACCATTTCCTTAAAGAGCCGCATGTTTTTCTCCAGGTCTCCCCGATGCGTAATCTCGGCAAAATCCCTGTGCAGCTCATCCTCGGAGTAGCCGAGCATTTTCCTGAAGGCGGGATTTGTCGTGATCAGTATCCCCTCAGGACTGGCGACGCTTATGCCGAAAGGGGAGTTATCAAAGATGGTCCGGAAGCGTTCTTCACTTTCCTGGAGAGCCTCTTCCGCTTTCCTGCGTTCCGTGATGTCGCGGACAATGCCATCATATGATATCAGCGCCCCCTCCGTGTTCTTGTACGGGACGATGACGCTTTCCACCCAGCGAACCATCCCGTTCTTTCTGACTATGCGGTGCTCTATCGACCGCGGGGACCGGCCGGAAAGGACCTCCTCCGCCTGGTTCCGCACAAGGTCATGGTCTTCTTCAATCACCATGCGGATCCATAAATAAGGGTCCTCCGCGAACTCCCGGCTGGTGTAGCCTGTGACGGCAAAACAGGCGTCGCTGTGGCGTGTTTCGACTGACCGTCCGTTTTCCACCCGGACCGTGTAGATATAATCGGTAATGGCCTCTGTAATCCGGCGGTACCGTTCCTCGCTGTTCCTGAGCATATCTTCCATATGCTTGCGGCCCGTTATGTCCCTGATCAGGCCGATATTCCCTGAGGGACGGCCCTGATCATCCACCAGCTTAAGCGCCTGCACCTCCCCCATGAAAACCTCCCCGTTTTTCCTTCTGAGGGAGACCTCTATTATCCTGCCTTCGACAAATTCCCTGGAGTCAAACACCTCTCTTCCCGCCAGCTCATATCCCTCATCATCGGCATACAGGAGACGTCCCGGCTTACCGATCACTTCTTCCAGTTCATATCCGAAAAGGTTTCTCAGCGCAGGCTGGTTGGCATCTAGTATATCTCGGTTCAAGTCAGCGATAATGACAGCGTCCCTCATGCTGTTGAAGAGGTTTTTGTAGTGTCTGACGCCGGACGATATCTTTTCCCTTAAGATATCCAGCTCCATGATCTTTGACTCAAGTTTCCCTGAATGA
>JBFLYJ010000633.1:0-1800 GCA_040756635.1 Nitrospirota bacterium | reverse complement strand
TGGCAATAATATTGGAGAAATCATATTTCTCCTCCAGCAGTCCCTGAAGCCTCTTGACCTCGGAAGTCAGCCTGCGTTTTTCCATCGCCTGATCAATCTGGATAAGAAGTTCCCGCGCATCAAAGGGCTTAGTAAGATAACTGCAGGCCCCCCTCCGCATCGCCTCTACCGCGCTCTCAATAGTCCCATACGCAGTCAGGATTATGACCGGCATTTCCGGGTTAATGCGGTGCAGCGCACCCATTAAAGTTATGCCGTCCGTATTCTCAAGCTGAAGGTCAATGACAGACAGGTCCGGTGCGTCTTCCTTAAGCGCCTTAAGAGCATCTTCTTCCCCGCGCGCAGTAACCACATCATACTTTACCGATTCCAGCCTCATCCTGATAACTTCAAGGAGGTTACTGTCGTCGTCTACAACCAATATCTTTCCCAGTGCCATTTCAGTCCCTATCTTGTCAGTTCTTTTTTCTTCTTATCAATTTCGATATCAACCTGCTTTGTCTTTTCAATAATATTTAATACGTTAATCCATACCCTGGCCTGTTCGGCCAGAGGACTCTCAGGGTATTTCTGGATAAGTTTTTCAAATTGGCGTGCGGACTCCCTGTAATCCTTGTCAGGATTATCATAATGAGCATAGACAAGCCCGATATTAAACAGGGCCTGGTCCGCTGGAGGCGCCGTATTATAAAGCGACAATATTTTCCGGTTTTCCCTCAGATGGCCCTGATAATCGCCGCCCGCTAACATTTTGACGCGTTGCAAAGATTCATCAGCCGCTGACTTTACTTCCAGAATAGTAATTTTCTTCAGCATTTCACTCCAGACTGATGCCTGCCACGCATAAGGGCTTTGAGGGAATCTCCCGATAAGCTTGTCAAAGTACATGAAAGACTTCTTAAGGTCTCTCCCCGGATTTTTATAATGTGCATATATGATACCGATGTTATACATTGCCTGATCCCCAGGAGGTTCGTTAATAAACATGTACATAACCCTCTCGTTTGTCAGAAGGGCGCCGTTAAAATTCCCCTGTTCGACCATCTTCCGGCTCTCAATGAACATCCTGTCAGCATTGTAGTGCTTTTCAATATTATGAATGGAGGCACAGCCCCAAAAAATTGAAAAGCCTAGACAGGCAATACAAAGGAAAATATACTTCCACGTTCTGATGTGCTCTCTACCCAAACTTTCCCTCCATGTGAATGAACAACCTGTTTAACAATGGAAAGACCTAATCCGGTCCCTTTGATCTTGCTCGTACTGGCAAGAGTATCCTGATAATATTTATCAAAAATTGCGGTAACTTTTTCTTTGGAAATGCCGTTCCCGGAATCGGACACCGATATCTTGACCCCCTTTTCCACAGGTTGGGCCGATATACGAACATATCCCTTGTCCAGCGTAAACTTCACCGCATTTCCCACAAGGTTTCTCAACACCTGCAGGATCCTTTCCGTGTCTATATTGACGGGCGGCAGTGCTCTGCTGACATCCGTTTCAATCGTGATTCCCCGTGACTCGGCCAAAGGTTCCATTTCACCCGTGATCTTGCTTATCAGCGGAGGGAGATCTGCCCTGGTGAAATTATATACCATCATCCCTGCTTCCATCTTTGAAAGGTCTAAAAGTGAATTGACCAGTTTTATTAAGCGGTTGCATTCCTCGTTTATTATCGTCAAAAGTCTTCTTTGCTTCTCGGTCGCCTTTAATTCGTCCAGGCCCTCAATGAAAAGGTTAGTCCCTTCCTTGATGGTGGTCAGAGGTGTGCGCAATTCATGTGACATGAGCGAGAAAAAA
>JBFLYJ010000632.1:0-1800 GCA_040756635.1 Nitrospirota bacterium | reverse complement strand
CGACGGAGGCCTCGGAGTCTCCGGGGATAGATATACTCCTCCCGGAATTCATCTCTTTCTGCAGGGACAGCATTCTGGTAGGACACTTTGTATCCATCGATCTCGGTTTTCTCAACAAGGAGCTGAAACGTATTTACTCGGCCGGACTGCAAAACCCGGCAGTCGATACCTATACGGTCTACAGATGGATAAGGAAGCTCGAGCAAAAGACATGCGCGTATCACGAGGACACGGCAGAGAACGCTGACCTTGTTACTCTCGCAAATAAATACGGGATCCCGTTTGAAGGCGCGCACAATGCTCTTAATGACGCGTTCGTTACCGCGCAGCTGTTCCAGCGGTTTTTGTCGGTGCTCCCGGGATTTGGGGTGCATACAGCAGGAGAACTAATGAGAATCGGAGGCGCCGGTGCTTCCGGCTGAAAAAAATCATAAGGAGGTGATAAAGGGGGAAAACATCAGACAGTGGCTTAGGCTTTGTCTGAATTCAGGAAAAAGCAACTGATTATCTGAAAGCGGGGCTGTCCCGCGAGTCTAAAACAATCATGAACAAGGAGGAACATTATGGCAGGAAAACAGGATTTTGAAGCATACTGGAAAGAAAACCTTACGTATGTGATTATTCTTCTGTCTGTCTGGTTCACTGTCTCTTATCTCTGCGGGATCATTTTCGCGGACGCGCTGGACCAGATCAAACTGTTCGGCTTCCCTCTCGGCTTCTGGTTTGCCAATCAGGGTTCAGAGGTCATCTTCGTCATCCTTATCGCTATCTACGTAAAACTGATGAACGCGCTGGACATCAAGTACGACGTTCACGAACAGTAGGGTAAATAAGCATGAGCGGTAAACGGTCGAACAAAACAGGACTTCACACAAAAATAGAGAGGAGAATTACATGGGAATACTAGCATGGACTTGGGTCATTGTTGGAATCACCTTTGCGATTTACATAGGAATCGCAATATGGTCTAGGGCAAAGACGACCGGTGATTTCTATGTTGCAGCAAAGCAGATCCACCCGGTCATGAACGGTATGGCAACAGGGGCTGACTGGATGTCGGCGGCCTCTTTCATTTCAATGGCCGGACTTATTTCGTTTATGGGACGGGACGGGTCGATGTATCTCATGGGGTGGACCGGCGGTTACGTGCTGCTCGCGATGCTGCTCGCCCCCTATCTGAGAAAATACGGTAAATACACGGTGCCGATGTTTGTAGGTGAAAGGTACTATTCTCAATCCGCGCGTGTTGTCGCTGTTCTCTGCGCGATATTCGTTTCGTTTACGTACGTTGCCGGCCAGATGCGCGGCGTCGGCGTGGTCTTTTCAAGGTTCCTTGAAGTGCCGATCAATACGGGAGTCATCATCGGTATGGCGATCGTCTTTTTCTACGCGGTGCTTGGAGGGATGAAGGGAATCACATACACCCAGGTTGCTCAATACTGCGTCCTGATTACGGCGTATCTCATCCCCGCGATCTTTATATCCATTATGCTGACCGGGAACCCAATACCGCAGTTCGGATACGGCAGTTCGCTCAGCGAAAACGGCATGAGACTTCTTGGCACTGACGCGGGGTATCTGCTTGACAAGCTGAATCAGGTGCAGATCGACCTGGGATTCTCGGCATATACAGGCGGCGGTGCAAAGAGCACGATCGATGTATTCATGATCACCTTTGCCCTCATGGTCGGTACAGCGGGACTGCCTCACATTATCATCCGTTTCTTTACCACGCCGACAATCAAGGGCGCAAGGGCGTCAGCAGGCTGGGCGCTGCTCTTTATCGCGATCCTTTATACG
>JBFLYJ010000631.1:0-1809 GCA_040756635.1 Nitrospirota bacterium | reverse complement strand
ATAGGGGAATCTTCTGCTCATTGCGTATGCGTCGTATATCCAGTAAAGTTGTCCGTCATCAGACACGACCATGTACGGGTCGTGGTCGAACCTGAGAAAAGGCATGACCTTGCTGACTCTTTCAAGGATATTTCTATTAAACAGGATCCTGCTTTTTCCGGTTATGTCATTTGAGAGAAAGAGCTTCAGCGAGCCGTAATGAACCGAGAAGGCGAGTTTCTTGAAGAATGAATCTATGAGGACCCCGCTTTTGCCCGAATATTCCGTAAAGACATTCGCCTCTCCTGACGGATAATCGAACTCTTTTGACTTTGTATTCACGATCACATATTTACTGGACAGCTTGCCGTAATAGATTTCAGGCCTGCTGACCTTTATGTTCGCCGCAGTCGAAACCGGGGGAATATCCTTAATGAGCAATACCGGGAGTCCTTCAGGTGTCACCTGGTTTACCGGCCCGAGCGTCAGGCCGTATCCATGGGTGAAGGACAGGGTCTCATTTATCCAGTTTCGCGTCGGGATGCTTTCCGTAGACAGTTCTCTGGGTGAAAGCATTGTCTGGCGATATTCCCCATTGATCAAATAACGGTCATTGCCGACCATGGTAAAGTCGTAATAGGTGCGTATCTCCTGGATCTGGCTGAAGGTATCAAGCAGTGGTTTGTGGTCCCACAGGCGGATATTTTTTATGGTTGCGCTGTTTTTTGTAATATCATCCCTGTTAATCGTGGTGCTGCCTGATATGTCCCTCTCTTCCACCCTGTCAAGGCCGAAGCCCTTTCTTGTTGAAGATATATTATGCGTGATATAGGGAGTTTCTTTTACAAGTTCATTCGGCGCTACCACAAATTTCTGGATGATCGCAGGGTACACCGAACTGCCGATAAACGATACTGCGAGATAGAGCATTGCAGTCCCGATAAAGATCAGATTGCGTCTCAGGAAAATATTGCTTATCAGAAGGACTGCCGAAGCGAGCGCGATAAATATCCTTGCCTTCAGAAACGGGATCACCGCATGAACGTCCGTGTAGGTCGCGCCTGCCACATGACCATGCGAAGAACTCAAGATGGTATACATCCCTGTATATGTCTTTAAAGCCAGTACAAGGAAAATAAGAGATACTATCACGGAGAGATGTGCCGAGGCAGAGCGTTCAGAGATTATGCCTCTTTGGGTCATGAACACAGCGCCCTTCAGTATGTAGTTTAAGGCTGATAGAGCAAGGGATGCCAGCAGGATGAACATCAGGAGTGAAGATATGATCTCATATGCAGGGATAGTAAACAGGTAAAAAGAGACGTCTTTGCCGAATATCGGATCAGAATAGCCGGAATCAACACGATTAAAATAATAGAGGAAGTTCAGCCAGTTATTATTTAAAGATAATCCCGCAAACCATCCGATTAATATCGGTACAATGATCTTCAGGCGGTCAAAATGTCTCAGGACATTCAGCTGAGGCATTGCCTGATTACCAAAAGTCATGACAACGGGCCTGTCCTTTGTTGCCCGTAGGGAAAACCAGATGTTTACATATGAGATGACAAAACCTGCCAGCCCGCCTGCAAATGCGGTAATTGCCTGGGCATTTAACCTGACAGTGAATATTTTTCCGAAATTGACGTCTTTAAACCATAGCCAGTCGATATACAATGAAATGAACTGCGGCAGAAAAAATAAGGCAAGAACCAATGCGAGTGAGACTGGTAGTATCTTCCTTGGTAATCTTCCGGGCATATAACCCCCTTATCGGTATTCTCAGTATATAAAGACATCTTACCACTAATTAACCTTAAACTGTCGAAG
>JBFLYJ010000630.1:0-1814 GCA_040756635.1 Nitrospirota bacterium | reverse complement strand
CGCTTCGCATAAAAGAGGAACACGGGATGAATAAAGGACATTACGTATTGATTGTTGATGACGACGAGACCCTGCTCTCCATGCTGAAGGAGACCTTCACGTCTGAAGGGTATGAGTGTGAAACCGCCGCCAGTGCAGAGAGCGCTCTTGAACGCATCAGCAATACCCCTTTTGATATCATGCTCACTGACATCTCCCTGCCCGGAATGAAAGGATTTGAACTGACCGTGCAGGCGAGAAAGATGAGACCCGACATGGCGGTCATTATCATGACGGGATACATAGACGATTTCTCTTACGACCGCGCCATAGAAGCAGGGGCCTCGGATTTCATTAAAAAGCCTTTTACCCTCAAGGAACTCAAGGCGCGGATCGGCTTGATGAAGGTTCAGGAGAAACAGCGGGTGATGTCCATTACTGATGAACTCACCGGTCTTTACAACCGAAGGGGATTCTTCACCCTGGCGGAACAGCGGTTGAAGCTGGCAAGGCGGCAGAGGAGAGGGATATTCATGCTCTATGCGGACCTTGACGGCCTGAAGGCGATCAATGATACCCTGGGGCACCAGGAAGGGGACATGGCATTGGTCGATACCGCAAATCTCCTGAAGGCCACCTACCGGGAATCGGACATCATCGCCCGCATCGGAGGGGATGAGTTTGTGGTCATCCCGGTGGGAAGCGCCGGTGACGATATCGAGATCATTACCGCCCGTTTGCAGAAGAATCTTGATCACCATAATGCAACAGAGCACCGCAACTATACGCTCTCCATCAGTATCGGCATCGCCTACTACGACACAGAAAACCCTCGTTCAATCGACGAACTGCTTGCCGCCGGCGACCGGCTGATGTACGAACAGAAGAAGATCAAAAGAGGTATCAACTCAGGCAGCGCTTTGTAGTTTCGTTAACAGGAAACTCTGTCTTCACGTTCTTCTTTCAAGCTGTCGCCGTTATTAAGGAGTCCATAAGTAAAACCTCACAGTTTGTCATTCCCGCTTGCCGGAAATCTTTCCTTACGATTCCGAACAAGTCGGAAGGATTGCGGACAAGCCGCAATGACAAAACAGAGATGGTCATGTGGCATCACTTATGGTCTTATTAATAAGTAACCTCCTGTTATAATACCTCATGCCTTTCAGACCGCTAAAAATATTCTTTTCCGGCATAGGCGGGAGCGGGATGTCGGCCATAGCCTGCTTCATGGCCGACAGGGGCCATACCGTTGTCGGCTCTGACAGGGCCTTTGATCAAAATCCTTTCCATACCTTTTACAGGGGCCTGACGTCAAAGGGTATCACCATTGTGCCCCAGGACGGAACAGGCATGGATCAGTCTTTCGACTTTGCGGTATTCAGCACTGCGGTGGAACCTGGGCCGGAATTCGTAAAGGCAAAATCCATGGGAATCCCGGTAAAGACAAGACCGGAGTACTTGAATGAAATCGTAAGGGAATTCAGGACTATTGCGGTTGCAGGCACCAGCGGGAAGTCCACCACGTCAGGCATGCTTGCATTTTTCATGGAGAGATTGGGACTGAAGCCAAATTTTATCGGAGGCGGCAGGGTCAAACAATTCAGAACCGATACAAACCCGGGCAATTCCATCAGCGGTGATTCGGACTGGCTTGTGATCGAGGCATGCGAGTCGGACGGCGCCATTGTGAATTACGAACCCCTCCATTCCGTACTCCTTAACCTTGCCCTTGATCACCATTCAGTGGCTGAGACAGCGGACATGTTCGAAGCTCTGATGGGGAACGCGGCGGAAAAAGTGATCCTCAATGCCGACGATCTTCACCTCGCTGAAAT
>JBFLYJ010000063.1:0-11089 GCA_040756635.1 Nitrospirota bacterium | reverse complement strand
GGAGAGGGGTTCGGGTTAGATATCAAATAGAGTTGGGGGAATCTTATGACCAAGACATGGTATGGAAAGCAGACAAAAACTGTAGGTTCTTCAAAAGTCACTGTGCAGCAGGTCAAATTTCATGGCCGCAGGGAGATTGTCGACCGGGTCTGCAGCGTGGTAACAGCCGCCCGCGCGTGGCTGAATATATCTCTGCCGGAAATAACGACCGTGCCGAATGCCGCGGTATATGACGCTTTCCTTCAATGCTTCAAAAAGGCGAGTAATGCGGGCATGATGACCGTCAAGGCAGTCCTTTCAAATGTTTCCCATGAACTTAATAAGGACATCAGTATCAAGGTCAAGGACCTTCAGGATGACTCGGGATACGCATCGGCTTATTATACGGGGAAAACGAAGCGTGTGGGGGGTGTCAGATTCTATGATGAGGACGGCGATGAAATAACCCGTTACGGAGATATACACCTCGACATCACGGATTTGTTAACAAAGCCGGTATATGCAACAATAACGCTTATTCACGAGGCAACGCACAAGTTTTCAAACACCGATGATTATGATGACAAAGGGTATTTTAAAAGTGACGGATCGGCTTTTCGCGCCCCTGGATTGACGTGGCAGCAGGCATTGAACAACGCCGACAGCTATGCCTTCTTCGTATACAAGATCATGCAGAGCAAATTTCACCAGTTGATAGTGACATGACGAACAGCGAGGGATCAACATGGAGCAAAAGACAACCGGCGAGTGTTACCTGAACCTGAATCCAGGCATCAGGCCTGTGTGTATGTCATTCCCGCGCAGGCGGGAATCCAGTTCTTTCCATAAGTATATTTATACCCTTAAGACCAATTTATAATTATTTGCAATACCCTTATTCCCACTTTATAAATTTCTTGACATCCGCATGGGAAATGATACGATTTTCATATAAATAAATTTTTCTATTGGTAATCAGCCGTTCATTGAGGGAGATAGTCAAGGGTTCTCTTAGAATTCATCATCCGAAAAAGCACATAAAATATTTCTTGGATAAAAGGGAGATAATTAATCATGTGTACACTTGCCGATATTACCTATGTAAATAAAGATCATGGAGTGTGTGGTATCACCTCTTCCATATGCGCTAATTATAAACGGACCCCGGTCTTCCGACAGGCTGTAGACCAGTCCGCAAATGGATTTAACTTCGTAGTTGATAAACTCAGCGCATTCCTGGATCGCATAGACGGTACTGCCCATGTGAACGAAATCCAGAAATTCACCAGAGAATTTCAGGGATATCAGAACTTTTCCATGTCGACATGGAAACAGAGTGTAACAAGTTCATATTTAAGCGTTCTCGACGGAGCAAGCGGTAAAATCATGAAGGGGATGGCCATGACACCGAATGCCACAGCGGCTTTGCTGTATTCGTGGGGACTTGCCCCGAAGCTGTATAATACCGGTTGGGGAGCCGGCGACAACGCAAAAAATAAACTCGTAGGATTAGGAAGGGACAACACAGGATCGCATAACGGCCTGAAACACTGGGTTTACTTTGACGAATCTGAAATGGCCTGGAACCAAGGTAACCACGAATCATATACAACTATATCAAGCAAATATCCCGTTGTTGCATGTTATATAATTTTCTAAAGCATCAACAGATAAATTCATAATAGGGACAAACGAAATATCAGCCTTTAGGATATGCCGGTTTTTAGGAATAACGCCTTGATAAAACCATAAAATACGATACAGCAAAAGCCTGCTGCACGGGAATAACTAAAAAAGCTCAATGATATATACATGATATGTTGAGATAGATACCGGCAAAAAAACACTCGAAAGAAAAGTCGTTTGCGATTATAATAACCCCATGCCGGACCTTATTGTTAAACTGTACGAACTGCCTGACCCAAGACCTGTTATTGACGGACTTCAAAGCGAGGGTGTTATTGTCAGGAGGGCGATGGCGTATGAAAAGCGGCAGGTCGTCGAATGGGTAGATGACACCTTCGGAGAGGGATGGGCGGGCGAGTGCGACGTGGCATTCGGCAACAGCCCGATCTCATGCTTTATCGCGACGGAACATAGCAAGGTCACAGGCTTCGCCTGCTACGATTCCACCGCAAAAAACTTCTTCGGCCCCATGGGCGTGGCCGAACAGGCCCGCGGCAGGGGTATCGGGAAGGCGCTCCTGCTGAAATCTCTTGACGCGATGTCGCACATCGGTTATGCTTACGCAGTAATAGGCGGAACGGATTCCGCTGAATTTTACAGGAAGACCGCGGGAGCCGTTGAGATCCCCGGGTCATCTCCGGGCATATACAGAGACAGGCTCAAATGATCAATATTGCTTAACTATAATTCCTGGATTCCTGCCTTCGCAGGAATGACATCATTCCCGTGGAAACGGGAATCCAGTTTTCCTTTATTCTGTTAAGAGGGGAAGACTGAACAATTTGATCGAGTCAGGAGGAATTATAAATGCCGGAACCATTTTCATTCGGTGAGCTTGATATAGAGATAGTCGCCCAGATGGAAGAGGCCAGGGGCGCGCCTGACCCTGAGACCCCATTCAGAATCGCTATCCTCGGCGACTTCAGCGGACGCGCAAACCGGCGGATCAGCGACAATGAGCTGGCGGACAGGAAACCGCTCCTCGTTGACCGGGACAACATCGATGATGTCATAAAAAAGCTCAAGGTCGAAATAGTGCTCCCACTTTTGGGAAATGAAGCGCCTCTGTCACAGATCACAATTTCCTCAATGGATGACTTTCACCCGGATTCTCTCTTTGAGGGGCTTGAAATATTCGAGGCTCTGAGGGACACGCGCCGGACCATAAATGACCCTGTGTCCTTCGCTTCACTTGTAAAGGATATTAAGGGCGAAAAAGTTTCACCTGATACGGTAAAAGACATCTCCCCCCCTTTGCCACCTATTGGTAAAGGGGGTATCAACAAAGGGCCGTCAACCGGCGATCTCCTGGACCAGGTCCTTGAGGAAACAGAGACCAGCCCGTCAGCTTCCGGAGGATCAAGGGTCATGTCCGAATGGGACAATTTTCTCCGCTCTATAGTCCAGCCCCACATCGTGCCTGATATCGAGCCGCAGCAGTCAAAAATGCTTGACGCGCTGGACGCGGCAACGAGCGAAATGATGAGCATGGTCCTGCACCACCCTGATTTCCATGCCCTTGAAGCGGCGTGGAGGTCAATCCACTTTCTGGTATCACGGGTCGAGACGGACGAGAACCTGAAGCTGTACATAATCGATATATCGAAAGAAGAACTCGCGGCAGACCTCGGCAAGGCGGCTGACCTGCGTTCAACAGGAATGTACAAGCTCCTCGTCGAGCAGACGGTCGAGACCTTCGGAGGAGAGCCGTGGTCGGTCCTGGCGGGCAATTATTATTTCGATGATCAATATGACGATGTGTCCCTTCTGGGGCGTCTCGCGAAAATAGCATGGGCATCAGGCGCCCCTTTTATCGCAGGCGCGAGTGAAAGAATACTCGGATGCGAGTCCCTGCATGAAACTCCCGGCCATGAGCAGTGGAAACAGACAGAAGAGAACAGACCATGGGAGGCACTCAGAAAACTCACTGAGGTCGAATATCTCGGCCTCGCCCTTCCGCGTTTCCTGCTCAGGCTTCCTTACGGACCCGACACGGACCCGGTGGACAGCTTTGAATATGATGAAATGCCTTATGCCTCAGTCCACAACCTTTACCTCTGGGGCAACGCGGCGATGGCCTGTGCGTATCTGATCGCCGAGGCCTTCAGCAGAAATGAATGGAACCTCAGACCCGGCTCGATACAGGACATCGAGGACCTGCCTCTGCATTTATACAAAGATAAAGGCGAGACCAGGACCAAACCATGCGCTGAGGTAGTGTTCACCGAAGAGGCGGCCGAGATCATTCTCGAAAAAGGCATCATGCCCCTGCTGTCTTTTAAAAACCAGGACAGGGTGAGGCTGGCGCGCTTTCAGTCGCTGGCTGACCCGCCGGCAAATCTTGCGGGGCGTTGGGGATGAACCTGTCTAATTTTTACGCATGGAATTTTTCTACCAGCTTATTGGAGGATTGACCGGACAATGTCTTTTCAGTTTACTGTAGTGCCTCTTATCTTGGCATGCAGGAGCGGGAGTATCGGTCCCCTCTGGAGACAAAGGGAAGTCACCGATATGGTCGAGGAAGCGCGTCGTATATGGCTCCAGTACAGCGTCGACGTCCGGATGCGCGAAATCGCTGAACGTACCATAAACATGCCGAGTGCGGTAGACGGAATAAGCAGGAGCGAACTGCCGGGCCTTCCAGGCGTACTGGAGGTACGGGGAGCTGTCGTTGTGCTGGTACACCGGTTGACGGGAAACACTAATGCCGGCCTCGCTGTTGTGGGGGGAAGGATATGCGCACTGCAGTGGCCCCTCTCCGGAAGGGTACAGGCCATAAATATGGGGAGAATTCTGGCACATGAATTGGGTCATATCTTTGGTCTTGATGATTATCAGAACCCGGAATATCAGCCCGGTCGTCATGATGAATACACCGTGGCCCTGAGTGTCGCCAGAAGCAACCTGATGACATCGAGCATAGACCTGGGAACTCAACTGACCCCCGACCAGGTCACCCGTGCGCAGAGTTCACCCTGGCTCAGCCGTTAGAATAGTGCAATGCATGTATTATGTGACCATATGCTCATTCGGGGAAGTGGTTCGGGAGTAAGAAACCTTTCTCAACAAGGTTTCTGGCTATGCCGCAGAAAGACTCTTTCATCTTATCGGCATCTGTGCCTAAAGAAACTGCCATTTCATCCATCAGCTCTCCAAGCAGCCGGTTTCCGTCACACTTAACAAGCATGTTTGCAATAAAAGGATCGATATTACCCGAATAGGAAAACCCCCTCGTCATCACCAGACGGCATGATTCATCCGCCCATCCATCGGAAGATGGACGTGCACGACGGTCCAGGCGGACATCAGGCGAAACCCTGAACGGCGTATTCAGAAGGCCCGTGTCGTCACCAACCGACTCAAGGAAATCAGCCAGTTCAAAACCGCGATGAATATATTTCCCGCACGGTCCGTGCATCCTTTCGGGTGCATCGTCCGCGCGAAACCTGTTCGTACGGCCTCCGGAACGCCGCATCGTTATCAGTCCCGCTCCAACCGACGTGATGCCCAGCGCCTCATAATAGGCCATCCACGTTTCAAAACGTTCCGGGAACAACCCGGTCTCCGACATCTCCGTGTTCTTTATCCAGGTCAGCGCATATGACTCAGCATCAAGCGATTGAGAGCGCAGCACAGATACGTCGCATCCGCTTCCTTCAAACCATGTCTGGAGCCTTTCCCTCCAGTCCCGGCCGTGGAGTTCAGCCCAGTTGCAGAGTATCTGACAGTAGCCTTCCTCCCTGAGATACGGCGGCACCTGGCTGACGATCTTCCGTGTGATCCCGTCCCCTTCCATTCCGCCGTCCCGGTAAACGTACTCGGTTTCCGGTGATATCACAAACGGGGGATTGGTGACCACAAGGTCGAACTTCTTATCTTTTACAGGTCCGAACAGGTTTCCCTGTACACATTCGATATTGGACAGATTATTAAGCCTCGCGTTAAAGTCAGCGAATTTAACGGCCCGCGGGTTCAGGTCCGCGGCAATGACACGATCACTGTGTCCCGCGGCAAGTAAAGCATGCATGCCGCAGCCAGTCCCGAGATCAAGCGTTAATCGCGATTGGTTTCGTACCGTAAGGTTGGCAAGCGTAAGCGTACTGCTTCCGATACCCATAACATAATCCTTCCTGTTCGCCGACCGCAGCATCGAGGGAAGGTCGAAAGCTATATATAAATCCTTGAATGGAAGTATCTTGACACCCGCTTCCATCAATGGGCCGTCCGCCTTAACGATACCCGCGTTGATAAGCGTATCGATACTGAAAGGACTGAAGGCATGCTTTACCTCCCCTGCGGCGCACGGCGTTTCCATCAGAAACAGACGGATCAGCGTATGAAGCGGAGTTTTGCCGTTTGTCCGGCGAAGGAGCAGGGGCACGTCTGTTTGGCTCATGTAGGGGAGTTCCTTTGCTCCGATAACTTCCAGGACCTGACTGTCAGTATATAACGCTTTTTCGAATATCTCCCTGAGACGGGGGAAATCATCAGGCTCGCGAAATGACAAATATCCGGATTGTTCCATACCGCATCTCCTTTTATCCCTCTGATCCTGTTCGGCGGTCATTCACCATGTCTGTTTTCTCCTGACTATGGAACTATAAGTGTGTTCTATCATGGCATACCGCGGATGATACGTTATCTTACAACAACAGTCCATATAATGTTCAGGTCCGCATTAGTTAAGATCCCGGAACTAAAGATAATACAACGGAAACCTTATTAACGACAAAGCAACAATATGATTAGAACCTATCTCAAAATTAGATTTCATCTTCAATGATCCTTTTGATGTCATTCCCGCGAAGGCGGGAATCCAGTTTTTTCAAGGCTTCTGGATGCCCGCTTACTACATGCGGGCATGACTGTCTGTAGTATTTCTATTTGAGATAGGTTCTAATCATTAGTGCCCGGTAGATATTTTAGGTAGACATACATGCTTAATAATATTTATAACACAATATGATTTCAGAATTTGCTTTGATCGCTTATCACCTTTATTCAACAAGTTGACGGCAGGCATGATACAGTATTTGAGCGGATTTTTTTGCCGGGAGGTCAGACAGGAGGTCTGAACAGGCAAAAGCCTCGGAGTACCGCAGGATGCGGGACGAGAATGAGACGAAAATACTGTATCATGCCTGCTTTGCTTTATTATGCATTCATGTCCACTTCAAATATTTACCGGACAAGTATTGATGATTAATAATCATTTTCACCTTGCATTTTTCATACAATCTGCTAAAATACCTTCTGACAGAAAAAACTGTTATCAGGAATTAGGGATAAATATATTACACCACAATTTTGTATCGCCGGCGGCATAAAACCTGACAAAAGTGGCCTGAAATATCTTGTCAATGAGCTGTCCGTTGCACAGGACGCCCCCCGGCATTCCAGTTCAGGTAATCATAAGACCGGTATGGACGTAAACGAGGTGGCGGACTTCGGTTATTCATTATCCTAAATGGGAGATAAGACATGCCTTTTACTCAAGAGAACCGATTTCTCAGGATCAAAACTCCCCTTGGTGAAGATGTCCTGCTGCTGACGCGATTTTCGGGTGCCGAGGGGGTCTCGATCCCGTTCAGCCTGGAACTGGACCTGATATCACAAAATCACGGCATCGTATTCAGGGACATTGTCGGTCAGAATGTGACCGTATCGGTTCTCATGGATAACGGCAAGACACGTTTTTTCAACGGGATAATCTCCCGCTTTTCACAGGCTGAAAGCAGCAGCACCGAGGGTGGAGAGGTCCGCATATCAAATTATTCCGCGACAGTGGTCCCGTGGTTCTGGCTGCTGACAAGGACCGCGGATTCCAGGATTTTCCAGGAATTGTCAGTTCCCGACATTGTAGAAAAGATCTTCCAGGAAAAAAACTTCTCCGATTACAAAATAAATCTCCACAGCAGTTATGACAAGTGGGCCTATTGCGTCCAGTACCGGGAGACCGACTTTAATTTTATTTCCAGGCTTCTTGAAGAAGAGGGTATTTACTATTATTTTGAACATGAGGACGGGAAGCACACCATGGTGCTTGCCGATGTCCCTGAAGAGCACAAACCCTGTCCGGAACAGGAATCCGCAGCGTATCATCCTTCCGCCAGTGGCACGTCTGAAGAATACTCAATTTCAAACCTCGAAGTTATGCAGGAAATCAGGGCGGGCAAGTACAGCCTGAACGATTTCAATTTCGAGACCCCGGCCACCGACCTCAAAGTGGAAGTTCCGAGTCAGCATTCTGCAGGACCGGGGGAGCGCGAGATGTATGATTATCCGGGAGGCTACGGCAAGAGGACCGCTGGCGACCGGCTGGCAAATATCCGGATGCAGGAGGAGGAAGCCGCAGTCATTTTCATCAGCGGATCGAGCAACTGCAGGGCATTTACGAGCGGTTACAGATTTACGCTGCGTGAATACCATCGCAATGAAATGAATGATAAGGACTATGTACTGCTTTCTCTCAGCCATATGGCGAGCGAGCCGTACACTACCAGTGAAGAATCGGGGATGTCATACATGAACAGCTTTACATGCATCCCCTTCGATGTTCCATTCCGTCCGAGACGCACCACCAGAAAACCGGTTGTTGAAGGTGTACAGACCGCGATAGTGGTCGGTCCGAAAGGGGAAGAGATCTATACGGATGAACACGGCAGGGTCAAGGTGCAGTTCCACTGGGACCGTGAAGGAAGAAAGGATGAGAACAGCTCCTGCTGGATGCGCGTGAGCCAGCTCTGGGCAGGCGGCGGCTGGGGGGCAATATGTATCCCGCGCATAGGGCATGAAGTTATAGTCAGTTTCGAAGAAGGTGACCCCGACCGCCCGATAATAACCGGCCGGGTCTATCACGCGATAAACAAACCGCCCTACCCTCTCCCTGATGAGAAGACAAAGAGCACCGTGAAAACGGATTCGTCGCCGGACGGGGGAGGTTTCAACGAAATACGCTTCGAAGACAAAAAAGGTGAGGAGCAGTTGTTTCTGCACGCGGAAAAGAACATGGACACAAACGTTAATAATGACGTCCTTGAATTGATCGGCAATGACCGTCATCTTATAGTCAAGAATGAACAGTGTGAGCTTGTTGAAAAGGACAAACATACATCAGTAAAAGGCAATTTTAATAAAAAGGTTGACGGTACGATCTCCATCAAGACCGATACGGACATGCAGGAGAAGGCCGGCATGAATTATGCGCTCGATACGGGAATGGAGATCCATCTGAAAGCAGGGACGAACGTCATAATCGAAGGCGGCATGAACATATCTCTTTCAGCCGGCGGCAGTTTTTTAACCATAGGCCCTGCGGGCATTTCCATGTCAGGGGCTATGATCAATATCAACAGCGGCGGTTCGGCCCAGAGCGGATCAGGGAGTTCCCCGGAGGAGCCCAAGCTCCCGAAGACAGCAGACAGCGCGAAACCGGGCCAGAAAAGCCCGTCTCCGCAGTCTCAGGCACAGGCTGCAACACTTAGGAGCGCTGCCAGGTCCGGCATGCCTTTCTGCGACACGTGACAGTAAACATGAAAGCCCGTGCGGCTGACTGATAAATGAGATCATACTGGTATCACAATGGATAAATTGGCCGTCCCGGGCTGTCTGAATGTCACTCATTCTGACAGGTTTCCGGACAAGTCAGAAAGACAGGATAATAAAACGTGCTGAACAGCTCGCTGCAGACAGCAGGAGGTAACTGTTAATGCCGGCGCAGGTGTGCTCGGGAGCGATGCTCATGTGCAGTTTCGGCCTGGCCCCGTCATCTCTTACGGTTGCTCCTATGAATCAGGTCATGGTGGGGAACATGCCGGCAGCCAATATTATGGATTACACACCTGTGAATATTGCGCCTTTCGGGATGTGCGTTACCCAGTCAAACCCTGCTGTCGCGGCTGCGACGACCGCGGCATTGGGGGTACCCACACCGGCTCCGTGCGTACCGGTCATTACGGCCCCATGGACGCCGGGTTCCCCCACATTATTTATCGGTAATATGCCGGCATTGAACAATACATCAACATGCATGTGCGCATGGGGAGGCGTAATCTCGATTACCAACCCAGGCCAGATGACGGAGATGATTCCGTGAAAAATCAGAAAGGATAACTGATGCCGTATCCACCGAATATCGCACAACTTGTCAATAACCTGTTCCACAGAGCCGAGGGACAGGGTCCTTCCAGGATATACTCGATACTTGACGCGGCAAGGGATGAAGTGATTTACCAGAAAATTTCGAAGTCAGATATAAAAAGCTTATCTCTTTATCAGGGGGACAAGGCGGTTGACCTGGCTGATGTCGCACCGTATCTTATATATCTTGAGGAAGACAAACCTTTCTGCGAATGGCTGCTGACTAAAGGCTGGGGAAACAGCTGGGGTATATTCCTTGAATCATCTTCGTCACCCGAACAGCTCAGGAATCACTTCCGGAAGTTTCTCACGGTCTATGATGAAGACGGCAACCCGCTTTATTTCCGCTATTATGATCCCAGGGTGCTGAGGGTATATTTACCGACATGTAACGCGGAGGAACTGGAAATAATTTTTGGTCCTGTAAATCGTTACTGTCTTGAAAACAAAGACAGGAATCTGACCGAGTTCAGATGTACGGACAAATTTGAATTAATTCAGAATGTAATGATATTATGAGGGCATAACAATGCTTATAATACGCAATGAACAGATGGAAGCGTTAAGCGAGTATATGGTCGAGTATTTCGTGGATGAAGCGCTGCTTCACCTCAGGACGTCATTCGCTGAACAGATAAAAGATGTAACGGACGCCGATCTCCGCGCATTGATTCATACCGGAATTGATAATGCCGGATCATATGATATAACTATAGAAGAAGATGTTATGCGTTATCTGGAACTCATGATAACTTACGGGGCCGATTTTGACGTTAATCCGGATACAGAGTGGGCTGAAGATATTCTTAATAAAGAGGACACTCGCGGAGCTGATAAAATCATGCTTATCGATCAGTATATTGCATCAAATCTGAAAGGATAAACTGTGGCCGGGAAAAAAGTCGGGGCGACTAAAGCCTGCTGTCCGAAAAAACTTATCAAGGTCGTCTGGAACAAGAAAGATGTCTACTGCGCGGACAAGGTCTCTCTTAACGGCACGGCAAAACACTTTGATCCCAACACCGCTGCGACCGCTTATATAGCCAAAGAAGACGCCTTCCCTGTGGCCAAAATTGAAGGGACCGGCCAAAACACGTTCCACATACCATGGGAAGTCAAATACGTTACTACCACCGGGCCTCTTACATACAAGCTGACGGGATCACTGAGCGCTGAAGGGCAGAGTGTAGAAACAAAAAAATTGCTTGTGGTCCATCGCGTACCGGATAAAAAGCCGGTGACCGTAAAGTTCCATACAAAGTCCGCTCCATGCGTGACTTTCAAC
>JBFLYJ010000629.1:0-1818 GCA_040756635.1 Nitrospirota bacterium | reverse complement strand
ATCAGGTCCGGATAAAGAAACGACCATTAACAGTAACAGCAAGGAAAGGGCCCATTGCTTATGCTTATTATATCGAACCACTTAACTGGTACGGTTCAACATAATTTATTTTCGATGCACTTTATAATCATGTTTCCCGTACAGCAAGGGTCACATTCTTCGCATAATTCGCGGTCTTCGGTTATTTTTCCAGGTATCTTTTCAATTGTCATAACTATGCTGTCTCCCTTGTTTTAGAAATTTGCTTGGCGGCGGCAGGAACAGTAAACCCTTTTTTGCGGTTTACCTTATGTTTATTGAATAAGTGGAACTGCTCAAATATTCGACGCCGGGCTGTTTCGATTTTACGTGTATAAAGCAACCCAGATGCCAGTTATCAGAATATAAATTCATGCGTTGAATTTTAAGTAATAATTTGTCCCTTATACATTTCTTTGCAATATCTATTGGCAGGATTTTGTATGGATTTAAATACAGCGGAAACAACAATCGAGGGCCAAATAGCCGGAAACAGCCATTTAGGGCATGAAGGGTATTTCATACTTCCATGAACTTTGAAGAAAAAGCGCGGAAGATCCTAAGATCAGAAGCTCAAAAGCAGACAGGATTCCGGCTCAAAGGACTGCCGGAATGACGATAGAGGACTGGATTCCCGCTCCCCGATTACTACCTTCGAGGACAGGCTTCGCGGGAATGACGACTTCTTCAGCTGACTGGCAATCCTACCTTGTTTTGATTCATGGGTAGCCCTTTCCATCCGTTCCAGCGGTTGCAACAGTTGCAACTGTTGCAGCGGTTCAAATCACAGAGAGACCATGAGGTCAACTTATTCATTTTGCTCTTCTGCAAAAAACAAGCCCTGACCCCAAGGCTCTCAGAATACGACAACTTTCTCTTGTCTTTTGTCTCCTCCCGCGGTATTATTATCGATAATTCTGTTGTTCAATTAGGGTACTTATAAATATGGGCTCATACACTCACGGACTATTACAAACTTCATAGGATGAAGAAGATGCTTGTCAGAAATGACGGTATTGAAAATCACAACAGGGCAAATATTCGATATCATCAACAGGTTGATAATTGCTGTTATGACTTAGACTTTATTATTAATTTGTGAAACTGAAGTGTATAAGCCATGACCCATCCACATAATAAGCAAAAAAAACTCGAACTAAGCGGGCGGCGACTTGCTCTAATAATCTGCAACGGCAGCTTCACTAACATTCCGGAATACAAACTGATCGGTCCTTCAAAAGATGCGAAACTGCTGGAGTCTGTCTTGTCGGATATGGAGACGTGCCGGTTTTCAGTCCGCGCTTTAGTCAACAAGGGATTAATTGAGGTACGACGTGAAATCGCTCGTATCTGTGAAGAGGCAGGGAAAGAAGATACCTTGCTCATTTACTATTCCGGAAATGGGATACGAAATGAGGATGGCCTCTTCCTTCTGGTCACCGATTCTGAAAGCGATTACCTTTATGCTACAGCATTGGAAAGCGAGTTTATCATCTCACAATTACGTCGCTCAAAATGCCGCAAAATAGTGCTGATTGTAGATTCCTGTCATGCCGGTGCTTTTTTCGATAATAACCGCGGAATTCCAAGTGGCCTTTACGCCATCACCTCTTGTGGCGCAGATGAATATTGCGCGGATACCCCGGACGGTGGTACATTTACGATTGCTGTCTGCACGGGATTACGTGGCTCGGCGGCAGATACGGATGGTGACGGAATGGTGTCGATTGATGAACTGCATGAGTTTGTGAAGGAGAGTTTGCGTGCCGAGAAACACTCCAACACTCCTCAGAAATGGGT
>JBFLYJ010000628.1:0-1823 GCA_040756635.1 Nitrospirota bacterium | reverse complement strand
CGAGCAGGTCATAATTGATTCTTTCTCCGGCGAAATTTTGAATGTACTTACCTTCCTTATTAACCTCCTGCAGGGCGAAGCCGGTTGAAATAGATATATCTTTCTTTTTGGCCGCATCCAGCATGACTACCCGTCCCTTGGGCCAGTTCGGCATACATTGCGGAAACGGGGTGGCAAGATGAAGCTGCACCTTATCGCGCATACCTTTCGCTCTGAAATACCAGTCCGCAAGGAAGATAAACTCAATAGGCGCGACCGGACATTTAAACGGGAGCTCGGCAACGTTCATGACAAGCCTTCCTCCCTTAAATTCCGAGAGGGCACGTCTCAGACTCTCGGCTGTTTTCGGGGTATAAAATGAAAAAGCATTCTTGCCCCACTCGTCCATCAGGCCTTCATTTTCTTCCGGGGCAAGCCGGCAGCCCGTGCCTATTATCAGCCAGTCATAATCGAAACTGCCGCCTTTGGTCTCGACCCTGTTCATTTCATGGTGTACGCGAGTAATGGGATCAATGACAAAATTGATCCCATTCGATATATATTTTTTTCTGGATTTTATTATGCTCTCGACCGTGCAGATTCCAAAAGGCACAAACAGCAGGCCGGGCTGATACACGTGATTATCATCTCTGTCAATAATGGTGATGTCCCATTCGTCGCGTGATAAAGCCTTTCGCAACTTGTTCGCAATGGCAGTGCCGCCCGTCCCCCCACCGAGGATGACTATCTTTTTCATTTATTTTACCTCCCGGATACGACTTGTTGTGCTGCTGACCGATTTTGTCATTTACTATATGTAATCATATTGAAAGAATACAAGAAATAAATAGCATTATTAAAAATGCAAAATGGAAAAAAGAAAAATGTTACAATACTTCCCCGATATATATAATGCGGCTGACTCTATATGATTAATCAAATACCCCTGACAGAAATCAAATATATACTGCTCGATATGGACGGCACCCTGCTCGATCTGTACTTTGATGATTACTTCTGGGGGCATCTGGTGCCTGAAAAATACGCTGAGAAGCATGATATGTCCTTTGGACACGCAAAGGACTACTTATACAAAACCTACAAGTCACACGAACGCACACTGAACTGGTGCGATATCGATTTCTGGTCAAAAGAGCTTCGTCTCGATATCCCGGCACTGAAGGAGCAGATCCGGCATCTGATTGAAGTGCATCCTAACGTGATAGATTTCTTGAAGCAGATGAGACGCCACAGGAAGAAGATATTTCTGATGACAAACGCCCATTTCAAGACCGTCAAAATAAAATTCGCCAAGACGCAGATCGGCCACTACTTTGACGATGTGCTCTGCTCCTTTAATGTCGGTCATCCAAAAGAGGACATAGAGTTCTGGCAGAAGGCTGAGAAGAGACTGAAGTTCGATAAGGAGCGCTCTCTGTTTATTGACGATACCGAGGATGTCCTGATGACCGCCAGGGAGTTCGGTATCAAATATCTCCTTTTTAAGGCAAGGGCAAGCTCAAAGGCCGAGCCGAAGATGACGAAAGAATTTCTCACCATTCACGACTTCAAGGAATTGTTGTAGGAGTCTGTACCGCGCTTCAGTCAGTTTATTGAAGGAACATGTCATCAGTTTTTACGTCTCGCCATTTTACAAAAAATCACACAAGCTAACAGCAGGCATGATACAGTATTTGAGCGGATTTTTTTGCCGGTAGTGAAGACAGGAGGTCTGAACAGGCAAAAGCCTCGGAGTCCCGCAGGATGCGGGACGAGAATGAGACGAAAATACTGTATCATGCCTGCACTGCATAATTATACATCCACTAAGGTATTGCCATAAA
>JBFLYJ010000627.1:0-1830 GCA_040756635.1 Nitrospirota bacterium | reverse complement strand
ACACTGTTCCGCGGGTATATAATTGCACTGATAATCATGATTGTCGGCGCGAATATTCTCAATGACCTGAAGATCATTCGTCTTGCCGTCCAGCCGTTTTATCCGATCGCGAATATAGTCGGAGGATACATCTTCGGACTCGGCATTGTTATGGTCGGTGGTTGCGGCAGCGGGGTTTGGTACAAAATCGGTGAAGGCCAGTTCAACTCGCTTATCGCTGTCCTCGGTTTCTTTATCGGGATCCACATGACGGCAACCGGAATCCTGAGTCCTGTTTACAGACTTTTAAGAAGTGTAAAAGTCCCGATCGCAGGACAGGGCGCGCCTACCCTGTTTAATATATTCGGCAACACTCCTACGATCAAATGGATCGTTATCGCGGTAGTCGTGATTCCTCTTATCATTTATGTTTTAAAGGGCAAACCCTTTTCAGCGCCCAAGCAGAAAGGTCTTGAATGGCCGAAAGTAGGGGTGCTTCTGGGCATTCTCGGACTGGCTGCGTTCTATCTTGCAAAGGTTTACGAAGGTTTTCCGAGGGGCCTTTCATTCACTACACCGACAGGTGAATTTTTCTACACGCTATTGGACGGCAAGGCAATGCCTGCCAACCATCCTCTTGCAAGAGTATTCCCCATGTTTGAGGTAGGTCCCTTTACAATGACATGGGCATCCCTGTTCATAATTGCGGTACCTTTCGGCGCCTTCATAAGCGCGAAGATCCTGAATGAGTTTAAATGGAAAAATCCACCGATTGATGAGATGCTTGCCGTTTGCAAGGGAAGTCTCATGATGGGGTTCGGAGCAACAGTCGCCGGAGGATGTAATATAGGACAGGGGCTTACAGGCGCTGCGACGCTGTCGATCGGAAGTATCGTGGCCATACTGGCCATTATCGCGGGCAACTGGACAAATGTTTATTTCAGGTTCATTAAGCCCATGCAGGACTAGAAGGAAACCGGTCCCGGTACTTGTAAATGGAAATTGACGGACGGGAAATGGATGTACAGGAACTGCTTAAACAACTAAAGGACATAATGTCATCAAAGAGGGAATGCTTTCTCTCAATTGATGTCCTGACTAAAACGATGTCCGACGCAAAAAAAATTACAGGCTTTGCCTCTATGTCCGGATGTACAGCAGAGATTGATAAAAAAGACGATTACTGTATAGTTCACGTTAGAGGCATCCCTTGTTGTACATAAAAAAAGGCTGTGCTGTATAAATATTAACTGGGGGAGATACCCTTAAACTCAATCATGAAGGAGGATTTTAAATGAAGAGATTTTTTGCAATCGCTTGTATCATCGCCTTGACCCTTGGACTGCTGCTCGTCGGATGCCAGAAAAAGGAAGAGGCCGCAGCACCTGCAGCGACCCACACCGAAGAAGCGGCAAAGCCGGCTGAATCAGGTGGTTACGGTGAGGAAAAGAAGGATCAGGCCGCAGGTTACGGTGAAGAGAAGCCTGCTGCTGGCGGTTACGGCGAGGAAGAGAAGAAGGAAGAAGAAAAACACTAATCCCTTTTTTAAAAGCATTTCCCGCTAAACATTACATTTCGGGGCGCTCAGTGAGCTGCCCCGAAATTTTTTTATTTCATTGACTCGCGCTCTGTCCCTACAAAAAAAAATGAAATTATTTATTATAGACGTATGAAATGTGCCCTGATCGTCCCTGCCTGGGCGCCGGAAGAAATATTTTCATCAAAGGTCGCAGGCTCCCAAATCAACTACTGGCAGCCGCTCGGTACTCTGTATGTTGCCGCTTCAGTCATGAAGGCCGGACATGAAGTGAGATTTCTCAACGGCGCCTTTATGACTCACGCTGAAATAAT
>JBFLYJ010000626.1:0-1831 GCA_040756635.1 Nitrospirota bacterium | reverse complement strand
TTCCCTGAATGATTCTCATTGTACATTTCTATAAACTGGTCCCCTTCATCCCCTGCCGCGGGCACATTGCCTTCTTTAACTTCTCGTATCACGTTATTTATTATCTCCAGAAAGTCCCCGGCCTCAACTGGTTTGATAATATACCGTGAGGCCCCAAGAGAAAGGGCCAGTTTCTCATTTTCCCGGTCAGTATAAGTTGATGAGTAAAAGACAAAAGGTATGTCCCCCAGTTTTTTGTCCCTTTTTACCGCATGGCAGAGACGGAAACCATTCATCGGCGGCACAAGTACGTCCGAAATAATAAGCTCCGGAGGGGCCTCATGTATCACCCGCAGCGCTTCCTGCCCGCTGGATACATCGGTTATTTCATGGCCGGCGGCTTCAAGTGTCTTTCTCAAGGCCGTCCTTGAATCCGCATCGTCATCAGCAATGAGGATCTTCATTTCCACTCCTGAGACTTAATACAGCATACAATTGTAAATTAATACTTAACTGACTGCAATATAAATATAATAATACCACAGTTCCCGCGTGATTCATTTAATATTCGCGGCCTTGCCGGTTTATTTTTGACCCCGGGGAACAGGTTGTAAATAAAGTCTGAAGTATGTTTTAATAGTTGTCCAATGAAATATCCATCACATTTACACGGATGCAGTGAAGCGTCGACAGCGAGTAAAGCGCGGTCATCCATGCAGGGAGTGGGATGTATAAGATAACACTTATTCCCGGTGACGGTACCGGCCCGGAAATAACCGAGGCCGTAACAAGGGTACTGGAAGCGACCGGTGTCGCATTTCAATGGGACATACAGAATGCCGGAGAAGAGGTCTATCAACAGGAAGGTGTGCCGCTTCCCGACAGGGTGATAGAATCCATTAAGCGGAACAAGGTAGCTCTTAAGGGGCCGGTTACCACGCCGGTCGGCACAGGCTTCAGGAGCGTGAATGTCACATTAAGGCAGATACTGGACCTCTACAGCTGTGTCCGTCCGTGCAAGAGTTATAAGGGCGCAAAAACCAGATACGACAATATTGATCTTGTCATATTCAGGGAAAACACGGAAGACCTGTACGCCGGCATAGAATACCAGAAGGATTCCGAAGGCGCTCATGCATTAATCGACCTCGTGGCAAGGCTGTCCGGGCGGCAGGTGCGCCCGGATTCAGGCATCAGCATCAAGCCGATCTCGGTCTTCTGCACAGAGAGGATCGTCCGCGCGGCCTTTGAGTATGCCAGAAAGAACAACAGACGCAAGGTCACCTCAGTCCACAAGGCAAACATAATGAAGTTTTCGGACGGGCTGTTCCTTGAGGTGTCCAGGGAAGTGGCAAAAAACTATCCTGATATTGAATTCGAAGACAAAATCATCGATAATATGTGCATGCAGCTTGTGCAGAAACCCGAGCTTTACGACATACTCGTTCTGCCGAACCTTTACGGTGACATTATTTCAGACCTGGCAGCAGGCCTTATCGGCGGGCTGGGCCTTGCGCCCGGCGCCAACATAGGCGGTGAATATGCGGTATTTGAGGCAACCCATGGAAGCGCGCCTAAATACAAAGGGCTCAACAAGGTAAATCCCCTGGCGATGATTCTCAGCGGCGTTATGATGTTAAGGCATCTCGGTGAAATGAAAGCAGCTGAAAAACTCGACAACGCGGTTGCTTCCATAATCAGAGAAGGAAAGGACGTCACGTATGACATGAAACCCTCCCCTGATGACCCGACCGCGGCAACAACCTCCGGAGTGGCTGATGCCATCATCGCGAAAATGGCTATATAATCAATGGACCCTGACCCTTTTAGTTTTCTCCTTATAATCATCTGT
>JBFLYJ010000625.1:0-1842 GCA_040756635.1 Nitrospirota bacterium | reverse complement strand
CTATTTATATTATCTTCAAAATACAGGAAGTAATAGTACCCCTGTTTTTGATTCTGCGCAGAAATTGTTATTGGGAGATGGCACGGCTTTAAGATACATAAATACTCCTGCCTCCAGCGGTCCGCGATCCAGATTCGATATTACGGACTGGAACGAGGATGGATATGCTGATATTATTGTTGGTGGAGCGGATGGGAAGTTAATGCTTTTTACAGCGGCACCGGAACCTGTTTCTTCCACGTTATTTATTATTGGCAGCGGTGTCCTGGCTTTCAGGAACTTCAGGAGAAAATATAAGTAGAATTAACGTATGACTCTGAAATAAGGTATTTAAGGACGCCTTTCATCTTGTAAGGGGATGAAAGGCGTTTTTTATTTACCGGCTCTTTTATTCATCTGTCGAATATGTTACATTTTTTAGAAAATGAGCGCGCCGATAGAACCTGAAAATATCGCTTTTCCCAATGTAAGGGCTTTTTTTACGACAAAAAACATTTCTAAAAACAATAACGATATTAAGGAAGTTCTGGCCAGGGAATACTGTGTTTCAAAAGACGATATTTATTTGCCTGTTCAAAAACATACCAGTAATATTCATATACTGGAATCTGACCGTAATCCTGTCATTGCCGATGCGGTTGTTACAAACCATAAAAATATTTTGATCGGCGTATTAGTCGCCGATTGTGTCCCCATATTAATGTTTGACAGAAATAAGGAAGTAATCGGAGCTGTGCATGCCGGCTGGAGGGGGACGTCAAAAAAAATATTGATGAATGCTTTAAATGCAATGTGCAGTCGTTTTAATAGCGTGCCCGCCGATATCCTGCTTGCTATAGGTCCAAGCATCCGTGGATGCAGTTATGAGGTTGGGGAGGACGTTATATCGGAGGTAAAAGGCGCGACCGGAGAGGGTGACTACTATCGGCGGATGCATGGCAAATATTTTATCGATCTTTCAACTGCTAACAGAATACAGGCATTAAATATGGGGGTCTCTCCGCTGAACATATGGCAGTCAGAAGAATGTACTTTCTGCAGTCCGCATAAATACTATTCTTACAGGTACAGCGGAGGCGGCACTGGAAGGCAGGGCGGTTTTATCGGAATGTGGTAGAATAATAGGCCGGTTTACCTGTATCATCAGATAAACAATTGAAAGGTTTTATCAAGGAGGAGCAATGCTTACGGCAAAGGACATAATGACAAAAAATGTGATCACGGTAAGACCCGAAGCGACTGTGGAAGAGCTTGCGCGACTGCTTATGGAACATAAAATCAGCGGGGTCCCTGTTGTGGACGAGAGAAATAACATTACAGGCATTGTTACTGAAAATGATCTCATAAGAAAAAACAAACGGTTGCATATTCCCACGGTGATCAGACTATTTGACGCATATATAATGCTGGGTTCAGGCAAGGCTGAAGAGGAAATAAAGAAGATGGCTGCCACAACGGTTGAGGAAATCTGTACTAAAGAAGTTGTGTCGATAAAGGAAGAAACCTCCCTTGAGGACATAGCGACAATTATGGCTGAACAGCATATTCACCTTCTGCCCGTGCTTGGCGGCAGCACTGTCGTGGGGATAGTCGGTAAGGCTGACGTGGTGAGAGCTATGACTTATGAAGCTTCAAAGTGAAAGCGATGCGGAGACCAGGGCTATCGGACGCAGACTTGGAGGACAGCTCAAAAAGGGAGATGTCGTATGTCTATATGGTGAGCTCGGGGCGGGAAAGACGACAATGGTCAAGGGCATTGCGTCTGCTTTCGGTATTAATGAAAGGGACATAACCAGCGCCAGTTTTACTATTATTGCGGAGTATAATGCAAATGTCCCGTTT
>JBFLYJ010000624.1:0-1849 GCA_040756635.1 Nitrospirota bacterium | reverse complement strand
ATTTTCCTCAATGAATATTTTGATGTGCCGGAATATCGGTTGTGTGTTTCATACTCGATCCCGGTTTGATTAAAACCAAGCCATGAGACAAGCCCCCTGACAAAAAGAAAATTTTCTTTAAACTTTCTCAGTTCATTGATTACCTTTTTATCCAGCAATCTGAAATCCGCTGAACCGAGCGGCACATCAACATCAGATATCATATTTATGATCTTGTAAAATAATTTTGATGTTGTCTTTTTGAAATACCCGATATTGTCCGGATCTTTTCTTATTGTATATACGACATCATATCCCTCTTCCCACTTACGAATAAGTTCATCTATCAGTTCCGGAGGGTGTTGCAGGTCAGAGTCCATACTTATGACACAATCACCGGTCGCATTATCCAGGCCGGCCTTTAGCGCCCGTTGATGCCCGAAATTTCTTGAGAGAGAAATGTATTTAATGTTACCGTTTTTTTCGGCAACCTGTTTTATTTCATGGAGAGTGGAATCCGTGCTGCCGTCGTCAACAAAAATAATTTCATAAGGCCCCCTGTGCTTTAACTGGTCGGCGGCTTTCTGCGCAATAACACCGATATTTCCGGCCTCATTATATGCGGGAATAATTACAGATATCACCATTTATATTCCATAGTTCAATATATTTTACGATTCTCACGAAATATAGTCATCAGAATTCTTCTTCAGCCCGACTCCGATTCTTTTTTGTTCCGTTTATTTATCTCCTTAAGGTTATCATATATCAAATCTAAAAGATGGCGTCCGATTTCAGGCCTTTCATCAATGATGTTATGCATTTCATCCCGGTCTTCCTTTAAATTAAAAAGAAGGGATTTGTTCTCCTCGAGATAATGTATTAATTTGTAGTCGCCTTCCCAAACAGCAAATGTTCCCTTCTTTATCTCCATCCCGAGGCCTTTGTTTTTGTCCAGATTCATGGAAAAAGTAGCTCTCGGCTTTAAATGGTTACCGCGCATCACCGGTATCAGTGATCCGCCCTCAAACCATGAAGACGGAGGGATGCCCGCAAAATCCGCGATTGTCGCCGGTATGTCCACCTGGTCTACCAGGTCATTTATAAACATCCCTTTACTCTGCGCAGGTTCTTTTATTATAAGAGGGATATTGGTTACCTGCTCATAAAGATGAGGCCCCATGTGCGCTAGATAGGCATGTTCAAAGCTTTGTCCGTGGTCGGCAGATACGATAACGACTGTATTGTCCAGTTTGTTCTTTTTGTTTAGTTGGTTAATAAAATTCTCAAATTCTTTGTCACAATATCGTATGAACTCATCATACCGGGCCCTTAACGTATCTATTGAGGGTTGTATCTCGTCGGGGAAATTCTCATATTCATAATATTTGGTTCTGCTATCATATACGTTTCGCTGTTTTTTATATGTTCTCAGTTTTAATGAATTGTCGAACATACCTACGTATGATTCAGGCGGCAGGTATGGAATGTGGGGGGGATAGACATGTATCCAAGCAAAATACGGCTCCGGATAATCGCTGTCAAGGACCGCCTCGAAATCATTAAAGACCTTATCAGGAGGAACGGTAGTCAATGTAACGTCACTAACGACAAAACTCAGAAGCTTCCGTAAAATGAAGCCCTCACTTATTATCCAGTTATGCTCTTTAATTTTATCCGCAAACAACTCATACAGCAATTTATCAATTTTCCCTATCGATTCCGCACCATCGCCGATCAAAGCACGGGGGACACTGAATGTGATAACAGAAGGAGCAATATCATAGCTGTTATTAATATTCAGTCGCCTGGACGAAGCCAGAGGATTCGTGACAAACGCCATGTTAAAGTATCCGTTCTTCTTCAACAA
>JBFLYJ010000623.1:0-1861 GCA_040756635.1 Nitrospirota bacterium | reverse complement strand
AAATGGCTCGTTTTGGCCCGCTGACCGGCAAGAATCTTATTGTTATATGTGATAAGAAAAACCCGTCGCAAGCATTTCTTCATTTCCAGAGGAGCTGACAGGATCGACAGAGGGGGTTGCAGCATCCTAAAACAAAATAGACACGGAGAATTGTCATTGCGAGTGAAACGAAGCAATCTCGCCTTTGTGCGATAAGATTGCCACGCACCCTTCGGGTGCTCGCAATGACCGTCAAATCAAGGGATTGAGTCTTCTATGTCTATTTTTAGGTAGTATTCTTTGCACGACTTGCATATCGCAAAGATGTTAGTATAGACACCCATATGGAAAAAGAGATAAAGAAGATATTAATTGCAAACCGGGGTGTACCGGCTGTAAGGATTATGCATACATGCCGGGACAGAAAGATCCCGACAACTGCCGTCTATAGCGCTCCTGACAGGCTGGCGCATCACGTGTTCATGGCTGATACGGCGATTAATATCGGAGAGGCCCCGCCCATAGAGTCTTACCTCAATATGGATAAGATGATTCATGCTGCAATTCAAAGCAAATCAGATGCCGTCCATCCGGGATGGGGTTTTCTTGCTGAAAACGAGGTGTTTGCGCAAAAGGTAATAGATGCCGGTCTGACATGGATAGGCCCTCCTCCGGAAGTCCTTAGGATGATGGGGGACAAGATTCAGGCAAAAATACTTGCTCACAAAGCAAATGTCCCGACCATACCGGGCATCAGCGATGTTACCAGCCCTGAACAGATCAGGGAATGGATGCAGAATGAAAAGGTAAAATTCCCGATTATGATAAAGGCTGCAGCAGGCGGCGGCGGCAAGGGAATGGTGAAGGTAGAAAGCCATGAACAGCTGGCGCAGGCATTCGCCCAGGCACGCTCAGAAGCAAAGAAGGCCTTTGGCAGTGAAACAGTGCTGGCTGAGAAATACATAGAGCGCGGCAGGCACATTGAGGTACAGATCGTTGCAGACCGGCATGGCAACGTGGTTCATCTGTTCGAAAGGGAATGCACGATTCAGAGACGGAACCAAAAAATAATAGAAGAAGCGCCATCCCCTACCCTTGATGACGGCCTCCGGCAGGAAATATGTTTTACTGCGACCCGCTTGATGCGGGAGATAGGCTATACAACTGCCGGAACAGTGGAATTCATCTTCGATTCGGCCACAAAGAAGTTTTACTTCCTGGAGGTCAACACCCGTCTTCAGGTAGAACACGGCATTACCGAACTCATAACGGGTTTGGACATCGCCGGCATCATGATCGATGTGGCCATGGGGAAGCAGCTGCCCTTCAAACAGTCTGAAATACACCCAAACCGGTGGGCGCTGGAAGTCCGTCTCAATGCAGAAGACCCGAAGACCTTCAGTCCTTCTTTTGGCGCCATTACCAGGCTTCAGGTACCCATGGGGCCGAATGTCAGGGTGGCTTCAGGCGTTTATGAAGGCGCGGATATTCCTCCTTACTATGATTCATTGTTTATGCTGTTAATGACTGCAGGAGCTGACAGGAAAGATGCCATAAGCGTTATGGACCGCTCTTTAGGAAGAAACCTCAGAGTCGAAGGGGTAAAAACTCTGCAGCCGCTGCTCTTGAGCATAATCAGGCATCCGTCCTTTATCGAAGGGGATTTTTCGACCCGTTTTATCGAAGAACACATGGATGAGCTTGTATCCACGTTCAGAGAACACGACAGCGAAGATGAGGTGCTGAAAATTGCGCGGTATGTTGCAGAGATATCGGCCCTTGGGCCCCAGAAATGGATGTGAGGCCGGTCATGAGGAATAATTTCCATGTCAACCCCGGCATGTCCCCCGGGGAAATCGTCAACGCAGTTCGCTCTCTCCAG
>JBFLYJ010000622.1:0-1869 GCA_040756635.1 Nitrospirota bacterium | reverse complement strand
GATCATGGCCACGCTGAAGGCGGCCCGTGAGGCACGGGACACGGCGATAAGTGAGAAGGGCGCCGGTCCAGTAACGCAAGCAGCGGGAACCGGGCGGATCGTGGTCCTTTTTCAGCCTCACAGATACACAAGGACCAGAGACCTGCTGGGTGAATTTATCGACGCGTTTACTGACGCCGACAAGGTGATATTGATGGACATATACCCTGCGGGTGAAAAGCCGCTGCCGGGAGTAAATTCAGAACTTCTGTACAGAGGGATTAAAGATACCGGCAAGGAAATTGAATACGTGCAGGACAGGGACGCGGTCATCGGACATCTCGACGCGGAATTGAAGCAGGGGGACATGCTGATTACCCTCGGCGCTGGAGATGTGTGGAAGATAGGCGAGGAGTTTCTGAAAATAAAAAATGAAAAATAAAACACGCAAAGTTGAGAAAAAGGAATGTTGAGCAGCCCTGTGGATAAAAAATATCTGAAAGAAATATTCGATAAGGGGCTTTTCAGGGGTGAAATTAAATTGGATGAGCCCCTGTCTGCCCACACGTCGCTGGGGATCGGCGGGCCTGTTGACATCATGGTCTTTCCGGAAGACCCCATGTCACTGAAGAATGTAATGCTCGCCGCTGAAAAAGAGAATATACCGGTATTAGTTATAGGGGCCGGAACTAACCTGCTCGCCCCTGATGGAAGAACAGAAGGCATTGCCGTTTCCCTGAAGGCCTTCAGAAGCATAGAGTTAACAAAATATTCGGATGAGACAAGCGTCGTCCTGTATGCCGGCGCGGGTGTTCCTCTCCCTATGCTTGTGAACTTTGCAAGGAAGTACGGTTATTCAGGCATAGAGGCCCTTTCAGGCATTCCCGGTTATGTGGGAGGCGCTGTTTACATGAACGCGGGTTCGTTCGGCACGGAGATCGGTGATGTCATTGTCTCTGTAGCGGCTATGGACCCCCATGGTGAGATTGTCATTTTAAGTAAGGACAAACTGGAGTTTTCATACAGGAGTTTTAATTTGCCGGAAGGGTGGGTAATACTCAGCGCCAATATAATGCTCAGAAAAGATGACCCCGCCGAGGTAGACAGGCGTACAGCGGAATTTTTGAAAAGGAAAAAAGAATCCCAGCCTCTTGGGGAACCGTCTGCGGGTTGTGTTTTCAGGAATCCCCGCGGCGACTCGGCAGGAAGGCTGATAGAGGCCGCGGGATGCAAAGGCATGAGGACAGGCGGCGCGGAGGTTAGCCGGGTGCATGCAAATTATTTCATCAATAAAGGCGGGGCGACCTGCAAGGATTTTATTGAACTCATTGAAACAGTGAAGGCAAGGGTAAAAGAACAGAGCAGTATTGACCTTGAACCGGAGGTAAAGATCATTAGGAACAAATGAGAAGTTAAAAGCCGGAAGTGAGAGATAAAGAAAGCGTCTTTTACTTCATAATTGCCTGGAGCAGGAGAAAATATATGACTAAAGGACTCGCAACAAAGAAAAGAGTAGGCGTATTGATGGGCGGACTGTCCGCGGAGAGGGACATTTCCATAAGAAGCGGACTCGCCGTGTATCAGGGACTGCAGGAGCTGGGTTATAACGTTGTGCTTGTGGATGTCGGCAAAGACGTTATCGACGTAATAAAGAAAGAGAAGGTCAAGGTCGCCTTTCTCGCGCTTCACGGAGGTACAGGAGAAAACGGGGCCATACAGGGACTTCTTGATGTCATAGGGGTCGCTTATACCGGGTCGGGCGTTTTGGCGTCCGCTCTCGCTATGGACAAGGAGGCATCAAAAAAGATATTCATGTATCACGGACTGAATGTAGCGCCGTTTATAGTTGTTCAACGTCCAGCGAAAAAATCCGGTAGGGGCGTATTGCAA
>JBFLYJ010000621.1:0-1894 GCA_040756635.1 Nitrospirota bacterium | reverse complement strand
CCCTCTTTTGTTACATGTCCTATGATAAAAAGCGGGATGTTGTTTTTCTTGGCCATAAACATCAATTTCGTCGCGCATTCACGTATCTGCCCTACGGAACCGGGCGCTGAAGGCAGTTCAACGGAGAAAATAGTCTGAATGGAATCGATGACTATTACCTTAGGGTTTATCTTCTGCGCCACCGATAGGATGCCTTCTAGGGAGGTCTCGGGAAGGAGGACAATTTGATCTGATTCAATATTGAGACGGTCGGCCCTGATCTTTATCTGTTCGGGGGATTCCTCGCCCGAAACATAAAGGACAGTGCCTAATTTAGCCAGCCCATTAAGTGACTGGAGAATAATTGTGGACTTCCCGATTCCGGGGTCGCCGCCTATCAGGATGACCGACCCCATGACAACGCCTCCGCCAAGGGTCCTGTCAAGCTCTTTAATGCCGGTGGAATATCTGGTCCCGGTCGATGCCGCAATCTCTGAAAGGGCCACTGGTTCCGCGGTGTTCTGTCTTTTTAGACCGACGATTTTCTGTTCTTCTGAAAAGCTGTTCCACGCGCCGCAGTCTGGACACTTCCCGAGCCATTTCGGACTGGCATAACCGCAGCTCTGGCATTGATAGAGGACCTTGGAACGGGACATAGGCTATTATAGCAGTTCGTTCAAACAGTTTGAACAGTCAGAGAAATATAAGGTATTATATACAATTGACTTTAAAGCCATACTTCTGGTAATTTGAAAGTCCCAAGCCTATTAATATCCCAGGCGGTGTAGCTCAGTCGGTTAGAGCATACGGCTCATATCCGTAGAGTCGCTGGTTCGAGTCCAGCCACCGCCACCATTTAAAAAAGCTTCCTTTATTTGTTGTATTGGGGTCTCTGTCAGGTGATGAGTTTTCTGAACGATTCTGTAACATAATTATTTATGTTACACAGAACGTACATTGCCAAAATATGAGATCTGTGATAAAGATAATATAAAAAAGCGGCGTGATAATCTGAGGAAAAGAATCATGAAAGTAATCATATTAATAATCACAATACTTCTTTCAGCGTCCTTTTCTTTTGCCACATCAGACAGAGGAGAAAAGATATTCAGGAAAAAATGCGGCAAGTGTCATACACATGAACGCGCTTTAAGCAAAACCAAAGACCTTCAGGCCTGGAAAAGGACCACCACGAGAATGGCGGGATACTCGCGATGGGAAATTTCATCAACGGAGGCCGAAGAAGTGGCGGAATATCTTGCCGGGATGACAAAGGGAATCAAGGAGGACTCACATAAGAAACAAGCACATGATGAAGATGTGGATAAAATGGAAAAGCATGAACTGTTTGATTTCAAAAAGGTCAGGGTAGATCAGTTTATAGCCCCTGATGTCTGCGAGGGGTGCCATACGGAAATATTCAATCAGTGGAACGGCTCCATGCACAGCAAGGCCTTTGCCGACCCTCTCTGGCGTGCCGCAACCAAACTTTTTTACAAAGATGCCGGGAAGAGTGACGAGATCATTGAGATGAAGGCATGCGTTAAGTGTCATACACCGCTTGGTTTCCGCTCTTATTCAATATCTTCCCCCGCTGATGATTATGAAAAACTGGCGGCACTCCCGGCGCAGGGGATATTCTGCAACTGGTGTCATAATATCAGCGAAGTCAAGCACCTCGGCGATGCAGGATATGAGGTTGAAGCCGGAGGCGGCGAGGACGACCCGTCGACAATGCTCGGACCCTTTAAAGATGCCGATTCCCCGTATCATCCCACAAAATACTCTGAATTGCATACCAAATCCGATTTCTGCGGACTTTGCCACAACGTGTCCCATGCGGCAAACAAACTCCCTATTGAACAGACGTATAACGAGTGGAAAAACAGCCCTTATAACACAGGAGATCCGGCAA
>JBFLYJ010000620.1:0-1900 GCA_040756635.1 Nitrospirota bacterium | reverse complement strand
CCTTCGTCCGCCGTTATGTGTGTAATAAACAGGTAATCCTTGACCTTTGTAATCTTGATTCCGTGTTTTTTCTCGAAAAGCTCAAAGAGAGAATCGTTAAGCACGTCTTCTTCGAGCAGGGGAGGGCAGACCTCGCGTGGTATGAACGCCTCCTGCAGAAGGATAGGTTCTTTGTCTACACTGAACAGCCTCTTTATATAAATGATATGCTTGTCTTCGGTGATGTTAAGCTTTGCGTCCAGATCGTCCGTGGGCATCATTATTGTCTGGGCCAGCACTTCAGTCGAAAAGTCGATTCCAGCGTCAAGCATAAGTTCCTTGAAGCTTGTGGACATAGACAGGCCTTCAGGGATAATTCTTTTGCAGACGAATGTGCCTCTGCCCTGCTGCCTCATCAGGTACCCCTGGCGTACAAGCTCCAGTATGGCAAGTCGTACCGTAGCCTTGCTGACTTCATAGGTTCTGCAAAGGTCCTCCTCAACGGGGATCTGGGAACCTACGCTCCAGCTGCCGCCCTCGATCTTATTCTTTAAAATTTCATAGAGCTGAACATAAAGCTTTTCTGTTTTTTGCCTGTTTATAGAGTTTTCCATATCATTATTTTAAAGAACATAAAATCATAATGTTATAATGAATTAAGTTATAATGATATAATAATATGAATTTGAATTTGTTTTGTCAAGTTTTATTTTTGAAGATTATAATTGAATAACGAAATTAAATAGTTAAGACCTGAAAGGACATTCCTGCATAGTCATAATTAATGATTTGTTCATAAATTAAATCGAATTATGGTAGTGTAAAATGTCAAAATGAGTTGCCGGAATCAAGGGGAAATATAGTACATATTCTGAGTAGACCAATATCGGTCTGCTGATATTATCGTCGCAGCGCAATTAGATTTCATGAAAAGAATATTTAAGTTCTTCAGGAAAGCCTCTAAGGGACCGCACCTCAAAGAAAATCTGAAAGAGAGATACTATGTCTTTCAGAACCTTCTTAATGAAAATAACAATATCCTCTCGTTGATGGCTGAGATGGAGGGAAGACTCTCCGGGGAGGGACCGTTCGACAGGCAATATATCAACATCAACGCGATGCTGATTTCCGGCAAGGTGTCGGCGATTATCAGGTATCTTAACGTCCTCTCCGAAGGAAAATATGAAGTCTTAAATCCTATCTATGAAAATATTCATAAAGAGATCGAAAAGCTGCTGTCCCATAAGTTTGAGGTCCGGAAAAGCGCTTTCGCAATTCCCGTAGCCGGCCTCTCTTCTTCCATGACCGATATTGCAGGGGGAAAGATTGCAAACCTCGGTGAAATAAACAGCAGACTTAAAATGTCCGTGCCTGAAGGATTTGTTATTACAGCGCATGCATTTGAAAAGTTTTTTATTCATAACAAATTGAGAGGTAAAATATCCGAAACCCTGGCCGGGCTCAATGTCGAGGATCTGGAGAAGCTCAATGAAGTAAGCCTGAATATTCAGCAAATGATTGTTGATGCCGTTCTGCCGCCCGAACTGGAGCGTAATATAAAGGATGCATACAAGACTCTCTGCAGAGAGACCGTTGAAGATGTGGCTGTCTCAGTAAGGAGCAGCGCCGTACGGGAAGACGGAGAATTCAGTTTTGCCGGACAGTATGCGACAGTTTTAAATGTAAGGGGAGGGGACCTCATAAAAGCTTATAAAGAAGTAGTGGCAAGTCTTTTCACTCCCAGGGCTATTTTTTATTACAGGACGCAGGGATTTTCCGAGGACGAACTGGTCATGGCAGTCGGCGTATTAAGGATGATAGACGCAATATCTGCGGGCGTAGTATATACAAGTGATCCGAACAATCCGGAGAAGAACGTCGTAGTGATAAATGCGACGTTAGGACTCGGCGCGGCCGTTGT
>JBFLYJ010000062.1:0-11248 GCA_040756635.1 Nitrospirota bacterium | reverse complement strand
GTCACGCTAATCCCCGAAGAGTTCAAAGAGGCGAAGCTTAAATTCTCCAAGGTGGCGGACATCCTCGAAAGCACCATTATCAAGCGGCTCTCCCTGGGATATTCGTACGGTGTGGCGATCCTGGCCGAAGGGGTCGCAGGCAAGATCGATGTCAAGGAGCTTTCCCAGTACGAGTTTCTTGAAAACGATGAAAGGGGGTCGCTGAGACTCTCCGAGATCCAGCTTGGACGCATACTTCAGTTTTTCGTGAACAAGGAATTCAAGAAACGCGGCGTGAATATCAAGATAGTCCATAAGACCATCGGATACGAACTGAGGGCGGCTGATCCCATTCCGTTTGACGCGGAATATACAAGAAACCTTGGATACAGCGCGGTCAAGTTCCTGATGGAAGGCGGTTCAGGAGCGCTTATAACTTTTTATGACGGCAAGGTAAAACCCATTCCGCTGAAAGACATCATTGATCCCGCAACCAAAAGGACAAAGGTCAGATTCGTCAATATCAAGGCGGACCCGTATATAGTCGGAAGGGAGTATATGATCCGCCTGGAGAAGGAAGACCTTTCTCCGCCGACCATCGAAAAAATCGCAAAGGCTGGGAAGTACACCCCAGATGAAATCAGGAAGAAATTTTCATATCTCGTGTAAACAAATTGGCCGAGGGTACAACGGATAAGATTGTTCCCGTGCCCCCCGGCCCCTTGTACTCTTAAACCCGTTCCGTCAATCCTTACATCGACCTGACTGCCCTCAGTTCTTCGCGCAGCTCGGCCTTGAATTCAACAGGCTTACGTCCAAAGCATGTACCGAGGCTTTCAAAAAGAGATAGCTCCTCAACATCGACTTCCCTGCGCTTGATCGCCTCTGACGTGCGCATGTATAAGATCTTGTGCCCATCAACCCCGGTCACTGTGTTGCCGGTCCTGCCCTCCTGAAGCAGAACGACCGCGCCTGCTCCAGTCTTGTAACCAAAGTTAACGTCATATGCCGACGAATGTCCGGACCGCACGAGATGGCCCGGGGTTACCTCCCTGACCTCGGGAATTACGTAAATGCCGGGGACGAACATCCCTGTCCTCTTCATAAACGCCTGAACGTCCGGGTCGGCTTTCAGCCTTTTTTCGAGCTGCTGTCTGACATATTTACCCGCTCCCGCAAGTTTTTTGTGGCCGAATGCATCTACCCCGGCTGATTCGTCATAGAGCATTTCTCCACTGGCGGTCTTCAGTCCTTCCGCGACGACGATAATATATGTCCCTGCACGAACGTCGCTTCTCTCTATTCTTGCAAAATAAGTGGTCTTCATGTGTTCATACAGTATGTCAAAATCAACAGGCACTTCGGGTATGAGGATTGCGTCGGCCTCTGCGCCGATGCCTCCCCTGAACGCGGTATGGCCCACATATCTCCCGAACACCTCTATCACGAGGATACGGTTATGGCTCATTCCCGTGGTCTTAAGGTCACGCGCGAATATCGATATCCTGTTAATGGCAGAATCGCCGCCTACACTGTAGGGCTGGAGGTCCAGGTCCATTGTCTTGGGGACATGTACACAGGGAATTCCCTGCCCGCTAAGATCGACGACGACGCTCCCTGTATCGTCGCCGCCGCTTATGATAAGTCCGTCTATGTTGAATTTCTTCAACCCCTTCTTTATCCTCTCATATTTTTCAGGGTCTGCAATCTTGCTTATCTTGACCCTGGAATGACCGGCCTCGGACCCGGCAAGGGAGGCCTCAATTTTACTAACTCTCTCAGCATTCAGGACAACGACATTGTCCAGTTCTATAAGGTTATACAGTCCGGCATATCCGTTAGGGATCACAACTGTTTCTATGCCCAGGGCATACGCCTTCCGGGCAATCCCCTTGATTACCGCATTAAGTCCTCCGCAGTCTCCGCCGCTTGTGATCACACCGATTCTTTTGATATCCATACAACAATCCTCCTTAATGATGACTTCAATTGGGATAATTGACAGTAAGACAAGGTAAATTTTAACACATTATCTATAAGCCTGCCACAGTTTTTTGATTATTGATATAGTCATCAGACTATGGAGGCAAATACCATTTCTGACAAGTCGTCATGAGTAGTTCCCGGACGGTGGAGATTTACCATTCAATAAAAAGAGCTCATACGTATCCGGTAAAATTTAATTGGTTTAAGTCTGGACATACATGCTTAATCATATTTATGACGCAATATGATTTCAGAATTTGATTTGATGGCTTATTACCCATATTCAACAAGAGACTGCAGGCATGATACAGTATTTGAGCGGATTTTTTTGCCGGGAGTGAAGACAGGAGGTCTGAACAGGCAAAAGCCTCGGAGTACCGCAGGATGCGGGAGGAGAATGAGACGAAAATACTGTATCATGCCTGCTTTGCATTATTATGCATTCACTATGGTATTGCCATAAATATTTATTAAGCACGCATGTCCACTTCAACTATTTACCGGACACTTCTGTAAAGAGCTGTAATTATTTACAGGTTATTTTTCGAATGTGGGTAATTCATAATAATTGCGCCCGCTGCAGGAATGAGCTTGCCGTTTATATATAACAGCATCTCACTCAAAGTCGAAGGGCCTGATATTTTATCTTAGGGGACACAGCTGATTTATGCCGCTTGAATGTTGTATCAAAAAACTATTGCCGAATTTTATCGCCTTTCTTCTGGCGCTCAGTTTTACAGGGGCCGCAGGGGCGGCAACACACATCTGGTCAGGGGGAGGCGCTGAAGAACTCGCCTCAAACCCCGGTAACTGGGAAGGCGGCGTCCCGCCGCAGAGCGGAAGTGACGTTGTGTTTGACGACACTTCATCAAAAAACTGCACATGGGACCTGAACATCACGCTTTCTTCTTTTAATATAAGTCCCGGATATGAAGGCTCCATAATAATTAACGCTGATCTTGTCGTCGACAACCCTTTTACCTGGACCGGTGCCGGAGGGGACACTCTCGCTTCGAACCCTGCGAACTGGTCTGGAGGCGCTATGCCGCAGAGCGGAGACAATCTGGATTTTGACGGTACTAAGGATTGCATGTGGGACCTGAACATATCGCCAGGTTCCCTGATCTTGGACACAGGATTCAGCGGCACTATTACATTAATCACGTACCTGTCCATATCAGGTGGGCTGTATATCAAAGGCGGCCTTCTGGATTTGAATGATAAGTCACTCACCGTCCTTGGGGACATAGTCATCGGGCCTGACGGAACGCTTGATGCGACCTCCTCCGTTATTCAACTCCGGGGGGACTGGATAAACAGCGGGGTCTTTATTGCAGGGACCTCAATGGTCATTTTAAACGGGCCTGATCAGACCATATACGGGGATAACACATTCTATAATCTGGTAAAGACTTCTGCCTACGGTAATACACTATATTTTGAATCGGGGAGGACACTGACCGTCCTCAATAATCTAATCCTGACCGGGACTGCCGGTACGCTTCTTTCATTAAGAAGTTCCGATAATGATACTTCCTGGGCCATTGATCCCGGAGGCTCCAGAAGGATTTCCCATACCGATATCAGGGACATGAGAAATATAAATCCGGTAGGCCTCGATGCCGAGAATTCTGTTGATTCTGGTAATACGGACAACGTCTATTTTGACATCGATCAATGCTTATAATTTAACCTCGCACAGCCTTTCAGGGGGCATTATTAAACTGTCGAATAACAGGGGGAATATTTGATGCGGGTGTCCCGCCGCACATTCTCTCCATCCCCTATATTAAAGTGTTAATACAAATATGACGAAATGATAATAACTGCGTAACCGCAAGATATGTACTTCAGCCATTCGTAAAAGGAGATAAGATGGACGAAATTATTGAACAATTCAAAAAAGTACTCACTGAAGGAGTACAGACTAAGGTATCCGATATCCATCTATGCGTCGGCTCCACGTGGAAATACAGGGTATACGGGAACATAACGTCCCTTGACTTAAAACCGCTTACCATGCCTGAATGTCAGGCCATAGCCAGACATATCCTGCTGCAGTCCCCCAGCTTTTCGGAAGAAAATGTTGATAAGATGCTTGATACTCTTCAGGACCGTGACTGTTCCTATATGCTCCCGGGGGTATCCCGCTTTCGTGTGAATATTTGCCGGCAGAGGGGTTCTTTCTCAATTGTGTTAAGGGTTGTCCCCTTTTCGATACCGACACCTGAGTCGCTTGGCCTGCCTCCTGTCATCAGGGACATCGCTATGGAAGAAAGAGGGCTTATTCTCGTAACAGGGGTCACCGGCAGCGGTAAATCTACCTCACTGGCCGCGATGATCCACATTATCAATGAAATGAAACCCTGCAAGATCGTTACTATCGAAGACCCCATCGAGTATCTCCATAAGGAAATCAAGGCCTCCATCATCCAGCGCGAGGTCGGTCTTGATACCGAGAGCTTCGCGATCGCTCTGAGGGCCGCACTGCGCCAGGACCCGGACGTAATACTCGTGGGGGAAATGAGAGACACGATTACTATCGAAATAGCATTAAAGGCCGCGGAAACCGGCCACCTGGTCCTCTCAACCGTGCATACGACGGACGCACCCAAGACCATCCACAGGATCATCAGCGCCTTTGATCTGAGCGAACAGCAGGCTGTAAGACTAAGGATGGCAGACGCCCTGAAGGCCGTGATCTCGCAGCGTTTGCTCCGCCGTAAAGACAGCAGCGGCCGGGTGGCGGCGGTCGAGATAATGCGTAATACCCTAACAATAAAAGACTGTATTGAAAACCCGGAGAAGACGGATTTTATCAAGGACTATATGAAGCAGGGCAAGGACCAGTACGGCATGCAGACCTTTGACCAGCATCTGATGGAACTGTTCAATCAGGACATAATAGACCTTGAGACAGCGAAGGCCGCGGCCACAAGCGCTTCCGACTTCCAGCGCAACGTGCTGTTTACCTGATTCAATATTCCCCCTTATACATGTCCAGTTAGTATGTGTCCAATATTTTACCGACGAAATTTACTCGGACATTATCAATATATTAATTTGAAACTTAACTCCATCATGGAGTATCATTAGAAGTCATGTTTAAGCCATTTAATACAACAGGCATAGGCAGTCTTCCCCATACCGACCCGGTAGAAGCGTGTAATATTATTCTGGACTCGGTAGATATCCCTTTTTGGCCCCAGCTTCCGCACAGAAGCTTTCGTGAGTCTATGGGCCCTCAATACTCGGAAGGATTTCCGTTTGTACGGATAGAAGGTGAAAATCTTCATGTTGAACAGGCGGAGGACGCGGCATCAGCGGCATTCTATGAGGCCATTGCCGGGAGGACGGGTTTTCCGATCTCAGCAGAATATGCCGCGGGACTGCACGCGTTTATTGATATCCTTAAGAAGAGAAATCAGCATTTCGATGTAATAAAAGGCCATATAACCGGACCCCTGACGTTTTCCTTGTCCCTTACCGACAGACAAAAGCGTCCGATTTTTTTCGATGACGAGATGAGAGAGCTTTCACTTGAACTGCTGAAAGGCAAGGCAAGCTGGCAGATCGATGTGCTGAAATCATTCGCGGACAAGGTCCTTATCTTTGTTGATGAACCCATCCTTTCAGCGCTCGGCACCTCGACCTATATAGGGGTCAGCAGTGAAGAAGCTTCGAGGCTGTTAAAGGAAATAGTCTATTATATACATGAGTGCGGGGGGATCGCAGGCATTCACTGTTGCGGCAAGGCTGACTGGCCTCTTGTGCTTTCTTCCGGGATCGATGTGTTTAATTTCGATGCCTTCGAATACGGGGACACACTCAGTCTCTACCCTGACGAGGTTACGTCCTTTCTTAATAATAAAGGCTATATAGCCTGGGGCATCGTTCCGACTACCGAGGCCATAAAGGAAGCGACTTTCGGTTTATTAAAAGAAAAGCTGGAGAACGGACTGAACTCTCTTGTAAATCTGGGTGTCCCCGGGGAAATAGTAATGCAGCAGTCGCTTATTACCCCTTCCTGCGGAACAGGCTCATTGGTAATTGAAGACGCGCTGAAGGCATTCTCACTCCTAAAGGATTTAAGAAACAGTTATGTCGAGGGTTAGGGGATTCATATCTTTTGAAGGCATAGAGGGATCAGGCAAAAGCACTCAGATAAAACTCCTCGCCGCGTATTTAAGGGACAAAGGGCATACGGTCATAGAAACCGTGGAGCCCGGCGGCACAGGGATCGGCAATAAAATAAGAGCCCTTCTCCTTGAGCCCGGAAACCACATGGACCCGCTGACCGAGCTCCTTCTCTATTATTCCGCTAGGGCGCAGCATGTGCGGGAGGTCATTTACCCGGCTGTCCTGCGGAATTCCATCGTATTAACCGACCGCTTCACCGACTCCACAATGGCATATCAGGGCCACGCCCGTGGTATCGATTTGTCGCTTATCGAGACATTAAACGAAATGGTCGTACCTGATATGAAACCGTTTCTCACCTTCCTTCTTGATCTCGATGTTGAGGAAGGGCTGAGAAGAAACCGTGAGGCCCTCAAGACCGACAGGTTTGAACAGGAAACAGTGGATTTTCATAATCTCGTCAGGCAGGGTTTTCATCAGATCGCCAGAGAAGAGCCTGAGCGTGTAAAAGTGGTGGATGCGTCAAAAAGCAGGGAAGAGGTCTCAGGGGCAATTATAAGAATTTTAGAGGAAACATGGCGTTCAAAGATATCATAGGACAGGACAGGCCTTTAAATATCCTTAAGGGATGCATCATAAAAGAACGCATTCCCCATGCCCTTTTATTCGCGGGTGATGAGGGAATAGGCAAAAGGCTGACGGCAGTCAATTTTGCGAAGGCCCTGAATTGCCGGGGAATGGAAGGTGATGAAACAGAGGCAGCCGGCGGTCTCCTGTTTGAAGTCCCTGAACCGGAGCAGGGCGGCCCCGGCCCCGAGACGCTGCCGGAGGCATGTGATAACTGCCCGTCCTGTAAAAAGATAGAAAGCGGCAACCATCCGGATGTCTTTATTATCGGCCCGGAAGGGGAAGGCGGACAGATCACGGTCCAGTCTATCAGACAGCTTGAAGAGTCCCTGTCCTACAAGCCTTATGAGGGACGGTGGAAGATCGCGATTGTCGATGAGGCGGACAAGCTCAACCAGTCCGCGGCAAACGCATTTTTACAGACCCTTGAAGAGCCTTCTGCGCAAAGTATTTTAATTCTTATATCATCAAGACCTGATATGCTTCTGCCGACAATCCGCTCCAGATGCCAGAGAATAAGCTTCTCTCCTCTGCCTCTTGATACCATGGCCCTTCTGCTGAAGGAGAAGTTCAATGATATGGACGATAAGCAGGCACGGTTGTTGAGCATGCTCTCAGGCGGGAGGCTCGGATATGCACTGACCGGTGATCTGATAGCACAGAGAGATACCTGCTTCAGTGCATTTAAAGAGATGCTGGAGAACTTTGAAGAAGAACCGTGGGAAGATAAGGAAGCCATGGAAGACTGGTTCGAATGGAGCCAGCTGCTTCTGCGGGACATGGCGGTCTATTCGGCCACCGGGCAGGAAGCTTATCTCATGAATCCGGACCATGCCGAATATATAAAAGCCGTCTCACGTGAGGCCGGGCTGGCGGATATATTAAAATTAGCGCGTGAGCTTTATAATATAAAAAGACGATTGGCGTTCAATTTAAATAAACAGCTTACGTATAACTTTGTGAGCCTTCTGCTGAGAAATGATCTCAGACAGAGCGGGCCAGGATAATCGGTTCAGCGGTACTTCCCGATAAGGCGGGCATGATGGGAATCGGCAATTAATATATTTCCCGTAGGAATTTTGGACAATGATACCTGCAGGAGTTATACGGCTTTGAGGAAGATAAATGAATGAAAATAACGCAGTAGAAATAGACAAAGAGCCAAAATCCCCTGAAAGCTCAACAGTGGTAGGCATCCGGTTCAGGAGCTGCGGCAAGATTTATACATTTGATGCCAATAATATTGATACGGTCCCTGGTTCCCGGGTTGTCGTTGACTCGGAACTGGGCCTGAGCATAGGACATGTTGTAACGCACAAACGCATCATAGAAAAAACAAGGGAGCCGTTGAAAAAAGTGCTCAGACTGGCAACCGAGGGAGATTTCGAGACCGTCCGTAACAACCGCGAACTGGAGAATGAGGCAAGGCTGTTTTGCGCTGAAAAGGCAAAGGCCATGAACCTCCAGATGAAGGTCGTAGCAACTGAAACCACACTGGACAAGAAGAGGCTCACATTTTATTTCACGGCCGATGGAAGGATTGATTTCAGGGAACTTGTAAGGGACCTTGCGGCAAAGTTCAAGACCCGTATCGAGATGAGGCAGATAGGGGTAAGGGACGAAGTAAAACTGCTCGGCGGCTTCGGCTGCTGCGGCAGGCAGACATGCTGCAGCCTGTTTCTCACTTCCTTTGCTCCCATAACGATCAGGATGGCCAAAGAACAGGCCCTGTCAATAAATCAAAGTAAGCTCTCCGGCATCTGCGGAAGACTGATGTGCTGTCTCGGATATGAACACAGGGAGGCCCCGGCCGAAGAAGCGGTGACGCCTTCATCTGATGAAGCTATAATTACCGTTACCGAAGAGCCTGCGGAAATAAGCCTGCTGGCTGTGGAATCGGCAGCCGTTGCCGAGGAACAGGGCGCGGGACAGCCCGAAACTTCCGCCAGAAGCATTAATGCTGTAGGCGACAAATCCGGAGACGCGCGTCCCCAGCCGGAGCAGACACAGGATAAGACCGCCGAGAAACACAGGCGCTTCAAGCGGGACCGCAGGTGGAAGAAAAAGCACAAGGCTGAAAAGGCCCCGGCCGCTGAAGGCTCCCCCGCCAAACAGCCTCAGGCTGCGGCCCCTGATACGTCCGCCCCGCCTGAATCAAAAGACAAGGGAAGACCCAACCGGCGAAGGAAATTCTGGAAGCATAAAAAGAAAGCAGACCATGGACCTGAAACAGCCAAATAAATTCTATGTCACTACCCCTATATATTATGTAAACGATGTCCCGCACATCGGGCACGCCTACACGACAATCGCGGCCGATGTCCTCTCACGATATAACAGATTACGGGGCAAGCAGGTCTTCTTCCTTACCGGCACGGATGAGCATGGTCAAAAAGTAGAAAAGGCCGCCCGGGAAAAAGGGCGTACACCCAAAGAGCATGCGGACCTGCTGGTGGAGAATTTCAGGTCACTGTGGGTGAAGCTCAATACTTCCAACGACGCCTTCATCCGGACGACCGATCCCGAACACGTGAAAACAGTACAGGGAATTATTCAGTTGCTGTGGGACAACGGGGAAATTGAAAAGCGCCAGTATGCCGGATGGTACTGTACGCCGGACGAGAGGTTCTGGACGGAAAAGGATCTTGTCAGCGGGAATTGCCCTGACTGCGGACGTCCTGTTGAACAAATACAGGAGGAGAACTACTTTTTCCTGATGTCAAAGTATCAGGAAGGACTTATCAAATATATAGAAGATCATCAGGAGTATATACTTCCAGAGACGCGAAGGAATGAGGTACTCGGCTTTTTAAAGAACAATGCGCTGGGCGACCTCTGCATATCAAGGCCGAAATCAAGGCTTTCATGGGGGATCCCATTCCCCTTTGACGATAAATTTGTGACCTACGTCTGGTTTGATGCCCTGGTTAATTATTTTTCAGCAACGCGTTATCTCGCACCTCACGCAGAGAGGGCGGCACAGGGAGACTTCTGGTGGCCGGCAGACCACCATCTCGTCGGGAAAGACATATTGACCACCCACGCCGTGTACTGGTCCACGATGCTCATGGCGCTTAAATTCCCTCTGCCCAAAAACATCTTTGCCCACGGCTGGTGGACGGTTGACGGAAAGAAGATGTCAAAATCCATCGGCAATGTCGTGGACCCGAATATGATGATCGAAAAGTACGGTGCCGACCCCTTCAGGTATTTTCTCTTCCGGGAGGTGACCTTCGGCCTGGATGGTGACTTTTCCGAAGAAGCCCTGATCAAGCGCATCAATACCGAGCTTGCAAATGATCTCGGAAATCTGCTGAGCAGATTTATGACTATGGCGGAAAAGTATTTTGCCAGTACAATTGAAATCCCTGCCGGATGCTCAACGGAACTCAATCCGGTTGCAAGGGAATGCATGGATTCAATGCATGGTGCGGTGAATGACGTCCCGCATCACCACTGGTCGCACCTCAGATTCAATGTTATACTCGATCACATATGGGACATCATCAGGGCCGGCAACAATCATATCGCGCAAAAAGAACCGTGGAAGCTTGCAAAGACAGATGTTCAGGAACTGAAAAGCGTCCTGTTTAATATCTGGAACGTGCTCAGGCTCTCTGCAGTGGCGCTTTATCCTTTTATGCCGTATACCGCAGAGAAGATGTGGAAGCAGCTGGGATTAAAATCGCTGGTTGACGAGACAAAGCAGAGCCTGCCTGCATCTTCAGATGGTGCGGCTGAATATCCGAAGATTTATCAATGGGACTGGAAACCCGGATATGAGATTAAGGTCCAAAAAGGCGAACAGTTATTCCCAAGAATAGAGGTGAAAAAAATGACAATAGAAGATAAAAGCCCACTTAGTCCCGCTTTAGATAAGGGCCGGGCTCCCGTTGCTGCACAGCAATTGCAACGGGAAGCGGGGGAATTTGAAACCGCCAACTTAATCTCGATCGAAGACTTCGCAAAGGTGAAATTGAAAATCGGACGGGTACTTCAGGCCGAGCGCGTCCCCAAATCAAAAAAGCTGATCAAACTCCAGGTCGACACCGGCGAACATAGACAGATCGTCGCAGGGATCGGTCACGCGTATGCCCCTGAAGACCTTGTCGGCAAACTCATCGCTGTTGTCGCGAATCTGAAACCCGCAAAGCTGATGGGCGTTGAGTCCCAGGGCATGCTGCTCGCCGCTACCGACGACAGCGGCATACCGGTCATTCTAATGCCGGAAAAAGGTGTAAAAGAAGGAGCAGGCATAAAATAGTGTCAGTGATTAGTGTCAGAAGGGAATAATATTCATGAACGCTAAAATCATTTCCATTAACATTAGCCCTAAAAAGGGCATGAGAAAAAAGGCCGTGGATTCGGCTGTCCTGAAAGACAACTTTGGAATAGAAAATGACGCTCACGCCTCGGATAAGTGGCACAGACAGGTAAGCCTGCTAGCAATGGAAAGTATAAAAAAAATACAGGACAAGGGGCTGGATGTCGGTCCCGGTGATTTCGCGGAAAATAT
>JBFLYJ010000619.1:0-1901 GCA_040756635.1 Nitrospirota bacterium | reverse complement strand
TGCATCACAATGCCGGCGGTTCCTTGATGAGCTCATAGAGACCCTGGGAAAGCACGGCTTCGACGGCTCATCCCTGAAACCGAATGACCTCCTCCTTGCCATTGACAACAACGGCGGCGTCATGAAAGACCGTGATGGAAGGCCCGTAGTCATCCTCTGCAATTTCGAACTTATCTGGAAGACCGACTGATATTTTTTTCTTGACAGCTGTTTTCTTTTTCTGATAATTTGAGAGCCAACTACCTTGGTCATGGGGGATCAGGCTTTGGTATTCCGCTTGCACAGACAGACAGACAGACAGATTTTTGCGTTATAAGAAGGCAGACATTTAAGAAGAGAGGCCCTGGCGTTTTATATGCCACGGCCTTTTTTTTATTGCGCCATATGGGGGGGAATCATGAAATATTTTAAGGGACTTACATCTTTAGTCTTTGTCTTCATTGCAATCAGTGCTTTCAATGTCAGCCCATTATACGCAATTCCTGACTGCCCATCGGGGTATACCTATAATTTATCAGCTAACCGGTGCGAGGCTGAACCGATTTGTGTAAATGGTTTCTATGACACCCAATGGGATTTTTGCAATGCACCAGCGACGCATACCTGCAATTCCGGGGTATATGATTACAATTTGTCCACAAAGAGGTGCGAGGCATCCCCGTTCTGCTGTGCGTCTGCGTCCCTTGTTCACCCCTCCGGGGCAAGCCAGTATTGCGATGAAGGCCATGCTCCTCCGTGCACCTGTCCTGGCTATGGGGGAATCGATGATGACGGGAAAGGCGTATGTCGGAGGGCGCCGTATTGTCCGGATAATGGGTCTCTTTACGACTGGAATACGCTCTGCGTTGGCAGTCAGACGATCACCTGCCCTCAGGATTATGGATACTGGTCAACTTATGATCTCTGTTACAAGAATCCGACATGCCCCCCAGGCGGGACCTTTAATAGAACCTATGACTTATGCATTGCAAACCCATACCCGGACGAGAAAAACCGCACCTGCAAGGCTGAAGTAGGCAAACCGGTAAATGTGGCGGTCGGCACGGTGAGTGCCACAGAAGTCGATTTTTCTCTCAGGGGCGTCATGTCTTTGGACTTCACGCGATATCATGACAGCAAGACTGCCATGTCCACTATCGTAAGAAGCTTCGGAAGGACTTGGGGGAATCAGTTTGACGCTCGGGTCATGAGCTATGCTGCCAGCATTTATAAGTTCATCGAACCGGACGGCACGGTGATCTATTACAGCGATCCAAACGGCGATAAGATTTACGAGGCCGATATTCCAAGGGATGTGACGAGCATACTGGTAAAGAATGCTGACAACACATTTACGAGGAAACATCAGAACGGGACGACTGATGAGTTCAATGCAACGGGATACATCACTGCGGTGATCGACAGGAATGGAAACAGGACAACATTAACGCGGGACACCGGTAATAAACTGACCAGAATCACTGACCCTTCCGGGCGGGAGATCCTCCTTGCGTATAATACTTCCAATTATATCAGTCAGATTACGCTGCCGGATGCCAGCGTCATAACCTATACCTATGTCTCAGCAACCCTCCAGAAGGTGACCTATCCTGATGGCAGTTTCAGAACGTATGAATACAGCAGCTATCGGCTTGCCGGCATCAAGAATGAGAACAACACCTATATCGAGAAGCACACCTACGATGCCCAGGGAAGAGGGACGACCTCCTCAGCCGATGGCACGAACGAGAAACTTACGATAGCCTATGTCGATGACAGCCGTTCCACGGTGACCGACTCCCTGGGAAGGCTGACGACGTATATTTTTGAAAAAGCAGGCGGCAGGAGAAATGTCACAAGCATCTCAGGACCGGGCTGTGCAGAATGCGGGCAGAGCGATGTCTCATACACGTATGATTCAA
>JBFLYJ010000618.1:0-1903 GCA_040756635.1 Nitrospirota bacterium | reverse complement strand
CGAACGTTTACAGAAAAGGGGTCATCTACCATCTGGGGACCATCTATTTCCTCTTCGGCTGCACCTATGTTATCTATGCCACGTTCATCGTTATCACCCTGGTAAAAGAAAGGGGGTTCCCCGAAGCAGTGGCGGGGAATTTCTGGTCATGGGTTGGCCTATTGAGTCTTGTTTCCGGGCCGGTCTTCGGCACCCTGTCCGACAAACTCGGCAGAAAGACGGGCCTTATTGTCGTCTTTTTCCTCCAGATGCTCGCCTATCTCCTGGTCGCCACAAAACTGCCCGGCGTGTTCCTATACCTGTCCATCGGCTTTTATGGGATCGCAGCATGGAGCATACCTTCGATCATGGCGGCAGCCGTGGGCGACTACGTAGGCGCCCAGAAGGCAGGACAGGCCTTTGGCCTTGTAACCTTTATCTTTGGTTTCGGCCAGATTATCGGCCCGGCGGTAGCAGGTATCCTTGCGGAAAGGACCGGAAGCTTTTCAGGAAGTTTTTACATGGCGGCGGTATTTGCCGGGACTGCCATTGTCCTTACGGCTTTTCTGAAAAAACCCCAGACGCATAAATAATGAGCCGGGCCGTGGAGGTAGTATTTGGGGAAGAGATAATAAGCAAGCTCCTTGTGTGATATGTTCCGCTGTGCGGAGTCCTTCCTGTAGTCTTGTGTTTAGAAGTCCCTCCAAAGATTCTATGTTTCAACCCCAAATCAACGGGGAATACAGATTGAAACTATGTCCAGATTATGATATGGTATGAGTCAAAATGAGGACAAACAGGTATCCCGTATATATTTAAGGGAGGTTTAAATGGAGCTTAAAGAGCGATTAAAAAACTATAAAGCTATTGAAGATAAAAGAGGACGTTTTTTGATAGTGTATGCAACAAGCACACGCGGCAATGTGCCTGCAATGATTGCAGGAGATGCAGTGCGCGAATTCATTGATCAAATTGATTTAATTCCTTCCGACGTTACATCGATAGACGTATTATTACATAGCACAGGCGGTGATGCATTGGCTGCTTGGAAGTTGATGTCGGTTCTGCGAGAGCGCTTCAAGTCTATCGCTGTGCTGGTGCCATATATGGCATTTAGCGCCGCGACAATATTTTCCCTTGGGGCCGATGAAATTGTCATGCATCCGCATTCCTCTCTAGGCCCTATTGATCCACAGATTACTATGAGATTAGCTGATGGAACACAGAGAAGCTTTGCCTTCGAAGACGTAGGAGCTTTCTTGCGCTTTATAGGTGATGAGGTCGGAATAACAGAACAAGCCTATATTACTTCTATTGTTGATAAGCTTTTTTCCGTGGTGGATCCAGTCAATGTTGGCGCAGCAAAAAGAGCAAGTGAATTGTCCACAGATGTAGGTGAAAGGTTACTCAGAATGCATATGACAACCGCTGAGGAGATGAATCGAGCGCGAACTATTGCTGAAGGATTGAATAAGAGTTTCTTCGCACATGGTGATGCGGTCTCAAGAACCAGAGCCAGAGAACTACAACTCCGCATTGCGGAAGATAATCCGGAACTCGAAAAATTGTTATGGGATGCTTATCTTGGCCTTGAAAGTTATATGCACCTTAGAAGTCCATTCAATCCACTTCAGCACTTCTTGGCCAATGGTGGTTCAAGTTCACTGGTTCCCCCATCCCCATTAGTGTTACCTCCAAATGCTCCACCGCAGCTTGCGAACCAGCTTTGGCAACAAATTGCTCAGCAAGCTCTTCAAGCGATGTCTCAACCAACAATAGAAGTCGAATATACTTTATTAAATGCCCTAATAGAAAGCGCAAGAAAAGCTTCCGAATTCAGGACTACCGGGTCATTATCAGCAGCCAGAATAATTGGTGGACAAATACAACTCGCTGCCACCGATAGAGAATCGGGATGGCGTGA
>JBFLYJ010000617.1:0-1909 GCA_040756635.1 Nitrospirota bacterium | reverse complement strand
CCATGTTTGCGCAGCCCTTTTCGACAAGTCCGATGTTCTCCTTCGTGTACTCTTCAGGTAATGCCTTGCCTGCCACGACCTTCGGCCCTCCGCCGTGCATCTTCAGGGCACGGACAGTTGATGTCAGAACGGACACATGAGGCTTCAGTCCGCTGAAGCGGGACTTGACGTTCCAGAATTTCTCAAAACCGATGTCAGCTGCAAAGCCGGATTCGGTGACGTGGTAATCGAACAGTTTCAGGCCGACACGGTCCGCGATAATCGAGGACTGACCCACAGCAATATTGGCGAACGGTCCTGCATGGACAAAGCAGGGATTGTATTCGGCGGTGCACATAAGCGTCGGGTTAATAGTATTGCGCATAAAGGCGGCCATTGCGTTTCCGACCTCGAGGTCGCCTGTCGTCACAGGTTTGCCGCTTTTGTCAAAGGCAACAGTGATATTATTCAGGCGCTGCTTCAGATCAGCGAGATCATTGGCAACGGACAGTATCGCCATGCATTCGGAACCTACCGCGATTCCGAACTTCGACTGCATCATAAAGCCGTCTGTCCTGCCGCCGATGCCGATGATGATATTGCGGAGGCTCTGCGCGCAGAAATCCAGGATCCAGCCCATCTCGACCCTGGTAGGGTCGACGTCCAGCCGTCTCATTTTTGTTAGCCTGTCAAGCTGTTCGTCATTATAATTCCGCTCATGCTGCATCCTCGCGGTCAGTGCCACCATCGCGAGGTTATGGGCGTTCATGATGTCGTTGATGTCGCCGGTAAGTCCCAGAGAGAATTCGGTCATGGGGATAAGGAGGGAGTTCCCGCCTCCGGCAGCCGTCCCTTTTACGTTCATGGTCGGACCACCGGATGGCTGCCTCAGGGCGCCGCCTACGTTGACGCCTCTCTTTCCGAGGCCTTCCATCAGGCCGCATGATGTGGTGCTCTTGCCTTCACCGAGAGGAGTAGGTGTGATGGCTGTCACTTCTATATATTTGCCGTCAGGCCTGTTCTTAAGCCGATCGATGACTTTGAGAAAGTCGATCTTGGAGAGGCGGCCCATCGGGAGCATTTCATCCTTCTGTAGACCCAGCTTGTCACGCCACTCTTCAGGTGTCGGCATATTCTTTTCAGCTTCTTCGGATATCTGCCAGTCGGCTAGTTTCGTTGCATCATACGCCATGTTTGCGTCCTCCTTAATAAAGAATATTAGCTATCCTGTTATTTACAGGGTAACCCTTTCGGTCAAATTTGAAGATCAGAGAATATTGTGCTCCCCGAATATAATCCGCTTAAATCAACTGCATGAGTTTTTTTGATTTAAAAAAAAACCGCAATTAATTTTGAAAGTCTACCAATTTAGCACAGAGTTAACGGAACTGTCAAACAATATAAGTGCTTATCTATATAACTATTGGGAAATGTAATAAATCCGTCGGTCCTGGTCTTAAGCGATTTACAATTTTTTGAAAAATCGCTTCAAAAGCAGGCCTCTTGACTTATTCTTCACGCATTAGCTATAACATATTTACATAAAGGGGAGTAGCTAAGTCGGCGGTCATCGTCAGCACGGCTTGAACGAAAAAAGCCCGGTGCCGCCGGTTAGATAAAACTAACAAGCAAGACCTTTATCGCGATAAGGAAGATTTATTGCGGTAAGGGTCTTTATGCTTTAGAGAAAACAGGAGGAAACATATGAACGGAATTAAGACAATGGCCCTGATGGTCACATTAACGCTTATGCTGGTGTTTGTCGGAGGCATGCTTGGCGGTAAAACGGGGATGACATTCGCGCTTATCATGGCTTTCGGAATAAATTTCTTCTCTTACTGGTTCAGCGACAAGATCGTGTTAAGGATGTATCGCGCCCAACCTGTAAGCGAGTCTGAAGCACCCGAATTGTACAACATGGTCAGGAGGC
>JBFLYJ010000616.1:0-1909 GCA_040756635.1 Nitrospirota bacterium | reverse complement strand
TGCTGTTTTCAAAGAGCCCCGTATTTTTAACAGGCTCCTGCCCGAGCACGGGATAGTGCGTCTGTTCGGCTGTTTGAGAACAGGACAACAAAAGCAACGAGACCGATATGGCCATTAATGACAGTTTTTTCATAACCATCTCATCAGGAGACAGGCGGATTACCGGGTTGATGCCTCAAGGCCCTTTTCCTTTCCTGCTGAAAATCCGGAATCTGCCCATCCCAAGTTTTTGGAGCACATATTTAAGAGTTGTTCCTATCACCCCGATCCCATACCCGACACTTCCGGTGAAATTTATTGATGACGCGTGCATGAAGTATCTGGTCGGGCAGCTGATTTCTCCTATCCTGAAACCGAAATAAGCGGCCTGGACTATTACCTCGTTGTCAAATATAAAACCGTCTGTATTTTCATCCAGCGGCAGGGCCTCAAGCACCCTGCGGCTGAATGCGCGAAAGCCTGTATGATACTCGGAAAGCTTTATCCCAAGAAAAATATTCTCGAACAAAGTAAGGAACCTGTTCGAGATGTATTTATAGAGCGGCATTCCACCTTTGAGCGCCCCTCCCCCGAGTATCCTTGAACCCAGCACTATGTCATAATGCCCCGACACTATCATCGAGGCCATTGCGGTCACAAGTCTCGGCGAATATTGATAATCGGGATGAACCATAATAACAATGTCAGCCCCGTGCTCCAGGGCCGTGCGATAGCAGGTCTTCTGGTTTCCGCCATACCCCATGTTCTCGGCGTGGACCACTGTGGCGATGTTTAATTCCTTCGCGATACCTGCCGTCCTGTCGCTCGAAGCGTCATCAACAAGGATTACCTCGTCCACATATTCATGGGGGATTTCCGAATATGTCTGTCTCAGGGTCTTTTCCGCATTATAGGCCGGCATTACAACAATGAGTCTTTTACCCTGAAGCATTCATTCCTCTGCGGATGCGGTTTTTGTCCGGATTGAAGAAGCCGGCGCCATCGGGCTGCGAAAGAGAGGTTATCTCTTCACCGCAAGCCTGTCCATTAATTTCTTAATCTCTTCAGGCATCTCGCCCTGCATATGTTCCGCAAGGTAGGAATTTGTGGCGATAAGTTTCGTTACCTTTATCATAAATTCCTGTTTTTCCGGGGTCATCCTGTCGAGGTTTTTCAGCTTGTCCATATAGAAGTTCCGCGAGGCAAGGCCCAGTTCTCTTCTCACTTCATCTATCGTCATCTCCCTGGGTTTTACAACAGGTTCGACAAGATTATATTTGCTGTAATCCCACACCTCGATATAGGGCTTCAGCATGGGATATATATCCGAATACGGCCACGGCGCGATAGCGAGGAAAAAGGCCAGGTCCGGGCTGTAAAATTTTGCAAGCTCCACGGTATTCCGTATCTTCTCCCTGGTGTCGTCAGGCATGCCGAGAACAAAGGAGGTCTCAGATACGATATTGTACTGGTTGATAAGGTCCAGCGCCCTCTTCGACTGTTCAACCTTTATATCTTTCTTGAAGATGTCAAGGGTTTCCTGAGTGGTGGCCTCCACGCCGACATAGATGTGGTCGATATTAGCCTTCTTGTATTTCCACATAATGTCTTCATCCCTGAGAATATCCTCCACCCTCGTCTCCATAAGCAACTTTGTGCCGATATTTCTCTCTATAAGAAAGTCGAGAATCCTTTCCCATCTCCGCCTGTCGAGGGTAGGCGTCTCATCGGATACCATTACGACATTTACACCATACTTATCCCTTAAATATTCCAGTTCATCGACAAAATTCTCCGCGCGTCTTCCCCTCCAGTTTCTCTGCCAGAAAAGCTGCTGCGAACAGAAACTGCAGTGCTGGCTGCACCCTCTCGATGAGCTGACTATGGCGAGCCTCGAACCCTCCTCTGTCCTGTATGTGTATATGGGCCA
>JBFLYJ010000615.1:0-1916 GCA_040756635.1 Nitrospirota bacterium | reverse complement strand
TTCTTCCCGCGTTAAGCGCGTTCTGGCTTTCAGGGTCAACAGTGATAGACATCCCGCCGACGATGTACGTCTGGGCATGAGGGTTCTTTGCGCCAAGCAGGGCCTGCATCTTGATGACTTCCCTCTGCCAGTCGAGTGCCTCAAGATAATGGGCCACGGCCATGAGGTTTGCTTCCGGAGGCAGTTTGTATGCCGGGTGTCCCCAGTAAGCGTTAGCGAAAGGGCCCAACTGTCCCCTGTCCACGAATTCTTTGAGCTTGTCCTTTATACCCTTGAAGTAATCGGCGCTTGATTTTGGCCAGTCCGATATCGACTGTGCCAGGGCCGATGTCTTTGCGGGGTCCGCGCTTAATGCGCTGACGATGTCCACCCAGTCAAGGGCGTGGAGATGATAGAAATGGATCACATGGTCCTGTACGTACTGTATTCCTGAAATGAGGTTCCTAATGATCCTTGCGTTATCAGGAATGGTAATGCCTAAAGCGTCTTCGACCGCTCTCACCGAGGCGGTTGCATGCACCGTTGTTCAGACGCCTCATATTCGCTGCGTGAAGGCCCAGGCATCTCTGGGGTCTCTGCCCTTCAGGATGAGTTCTATGCCCCTGAACATGGTGCTGGAACTCCAGGCGTCGACGACCTTGCCGTTTTCAACTTTCGCTTCTATCCTGAGATGTCCTTCGATTCTAGTAATCGGATCAATAACAAGTTTCTTTGCCAATGCTCCCACCTCCTTTTATGATTTTTCTTTATCTTCGTCTTTGCTTAAATGTCTGACTGCCCTGCCTATCCCGTGAATCACAAACCCTGCCGCTGTTGCAGCAGCAAGCCCTGCTCCGATCTTATCGGCAGTATGTTCAACACCAAATCCCGGTGCTGCCGGCAGTCTCCTGTAAAAGGGGCTCATTGTGTCCCAGAAATGGGGTTCAGAGCATCCAATACATCCGTGTCCCGCCTGAACAGGCCAGCTGGTGCCTTCGTTGTATTTTACTGTCGGACAGTTGTGGAAGGTTTCGGGACCTTTGCAGCCCATTTCATAAAGACACCATCCCTGCCTGTGCCCTGCGTCGCCCCACTGACGCACGAACTGTCCCGCGTCAAAATGGGCCCTTCTCTCACAGTTGTCATGGATTCTTTTGCCGTAAGCGAAAAGGGGTCTGCCGTACCTGTCGGTCTGAGGCAGTCTTCCGAGCGTCAGATAATGGACGATACACGCGGTAAGGTTTTCAACGTTCATGGGACAACCCGGAAGATTTATCACAGTCGCGTTAGGTATCGCTTCTTTAACCCCTACCGCACCTGTTGGATTGGGAAGCGCCGCAGGAATGCCTCCGTGAGTAGCGCACGTACCAACGGCAATTGTGGCCAGCGCATTTCCGCATACTTCACGCGCTATATCAACGGCTGTTTTGCCGCCTATGCAGCAATAAACACCGTCGTCCTTCAGAGGTATGGCCCCCTCTATCACAACGAAGTATTCACCCTTGTGGTTCTTGACCACATCCATAAGGGACTTCTCTGCCTGAAACCCCGAAGGCGCCATAATCGTTTCATGATAATCGACCGAAAGAATGTCCAGCACGATCTGTCCTACCGTAGGTTTTGTCGCCCTTAAAAGGGACTCCGTGTCTCCCGCGCAGTCCTGGTACTCAAGCCATAACAGATACGGCTTCTGAGCCATTACGGCCTCTGCGATTTTGGGGACAAAAGAAGACGGTAAGGACAGCAGTGCGGCCATACCGGTACACCACTTCATGAAATCTCTGCGGGAAATACCTTTTTTCTCCAGCGACTCCATAAAGTCCGGTACATCATGCAACGGATCGTCAGACTGGTGTTTCATGAATTCACCTCCCCCTTTCTATTGAAAGTTTATTAGGTTAGAAAGAAAAACAGAATCAATCCTCATAAAACCGTAT
>JBFLYJ010000614.1:0-1917 GCA_040756635.1 Nitrospirota bacterium | reverse complement strand
ATAGTAGTCAGCCCAAGGCTCGGACATGACCTGGAAGGAGTTTGCAATAGCGATATTGCGCCATGGGAAGTTGTCGGCAACATCCTGGACAATATCTTTCTCGAAAAAGACTGCATATCATACGGAACAACCCGTGGCAAAGGCCGGTTTTCTTTTCTGAATGTGGCCGGACTGAGAAAGATAAAAGGACATAACGCGCTTTTACAGGCCTTTGCCCTTAAGTTTGCCGGACGGAAGGAAATCCGCCTGAGGGTTGCAGGGGACGGGGACCTAAGGCACGAGCTTGCAATACTGTCAGGGAAACTGGGCATTGATGATCAGGTTGATTTCCTGGGATATATCGACAGGCAGGGGATATTGGAGCAGATGTGCGCATGCGATGCCTATGTGCATTCAAGCTCTTATGAAACTTTCGGTGTCGCTATCATAGAGGCGCTCGCATGCGGAAGGCCTGTGGTTTCAACCGCATGCGGCGGACCAGAGTATGTCGTGAATTCGAAAAACGGCGTGCTGGTGCCTGTCGGTAACATACACGCCCTCGCTGATGCCATGGAGAATATGGTTTTTGATGCTGGTAATTATGACAGGAAGCAGATCAGGGAGGACTGCATCATGAGATTTGGCGAGCAGGCGATTGTCGACAGGCTGTCGGCAATTTACAGGAAAGTCATTGAAGGTCCTTCCGGCTGATCCCGGGGGGCGGCCGTTATGACAGGTGTAATTCCCTAATGATCGTAATTATTGATTGCGGCACAGGAAACGTGGGCTCAGTCTTCAATATGCTCAGGAAACTCGGGGAGTCAGCTGTTGTATCTTCAGAGATATCCGCCATAGAAAAGGCGGACAGGCTTATTCTGCCCGGTACAGGTTCGTTTGACATCGGCATGGGAAGGCTTCACGACTCCGGCTTAATACCCGTGCTTGACGAAAGGGTCATCGGTGCGAAGGTCCCTGTTCTCGGCATCTGCCTGGGCATGCAACTGTTCACAGGGAGCAGCGAGGAAGGGACCCTGCAGGGGTTGGGATGGCTGGAAGCAAGGACCGTCAAATTCAGGTTCGAAAAAAACCGTACGGACCTTAAGGTCCCTCACATGGGATGGAATACTGTCATGGCAAAAGCCGGAAATCCCCTGTTTGCCGGTTTGGATGTTGGAGCAAGGTTCTATTTTGTCCACTCATACCATCTCGTATGTGATGATGAATCAAACGTGACTTCCAGGACCTGCCACGGATATGAGTTTGTATCGTCTGTTCAAAAGGGGAATATCACGGGTGTCCAATTTCATCCGGAAAAGAGCCACAAATTCGGCCTGAGGCTTTTGAAGAATTTTGTGGGGATGGGACATCATGCTTAAAACACGGATCATCCCGTGCCTGTTATTGAAAGACCGGGGCCTGGTAAAAACAACCAGGTTCAAAGACGCCAGATATCTCGGAGACCCGATCAACATAGTTAGGATATTCAACGATAAAGAAGCAGATGAACTGGTATTTTTGGACATTACGGCGACTGCTGAAAACAGGCGGCCGCCGATAAAGCTGTTGACCGACATTGCGGGCGAGTGCTTCATGCCCCTTGCATACGGCGGCGGTATCAGGAGCATAGAGGATATCAGGGAGATACTGGCGCTGGGAGCCGAAAAAGTGGTCGTCAACAGCCACGCTGTTGAAAACCCGTCTTTTATCAGAAAGGCTGTTGAATATTTCGGCAGTCAAAGCATAGTAGTATCGATGGATGTAAAAAGAAATTTTTGGGGGAAAGATGAAATATTTACATGCTCCGGAAGAAAACCGGCCGGGATAGACCCCGTGTCCTTTGCCTCTCTCATGGAGGAGACGGGCGCAGGGGAATTGCTTGTAAACTCCATAGACCGTGACGGCACCATGTCCGGATATGACATCGGGCTTGTAAAGAAA
>JBFLYJ010000613.1:0-1917 GCA_040756635.1 Nitrospirota bacterium | reverse complement strand
ATAAAAGGCGGAACTGCCACGGTCTGGACAATGGGGACCAATTTCGCTCCGAAGGAATTTATAGAACTTTGATAAGGTACTGAGCTGTAACAGACGAGAGAGAGGGATAAAACTATGGGCAGTATTTTTTCAGACAGGATCAATGACGTTCCGAGATCATTCATCAGGGAAATATTAAAAATCGCATCGGACGGGTCGATAATCTCTTTTGCGGGAGGCCTGCCGAACAGGGACCTTTTTCCCCTGAAAGAGATCAGGGCCGCGACCAACAAGGTCCTGGATGAATCGGGCAGGGACGCTCTTCAGTACAGCACTTCAGAGGGGCACTCTGAACTCCGGCAGTGGATCGCGGACAGGTACAGTGCAAAGAAGGGCCTCAATGTACGTCCGGACAATATCCTGATCACCACAGGCTCCCAGCAGGGACTCGATCTTCTCGGGAAGACCATCCTCAATGAGGGGGACCATGTTGTCATCGAAGAGCCCGGCTATCTCGGCGCGATCCAGGCGTTTTCACTCTACAAGTCCGTTTTCCATCCTGCCCCTGTAAGTGAGGCAGGGATCGATACCGGTTTTTTGGAGCAAGCGCTCTCGGAATTCCGTATAAAGCTGTTTTACAGCGTGCCGAACTTCCAAAACCCGTCCGGCATCAGTTATACGGATGCAAACCGCAGAGATGTAGTTAATATCATGAAGGGCAACTCCACGATCCTGATCGAAGACGACCCGTATGGCGAGCTACGCTTTATGGGCGAGGAGAAACAGTCATTCTATTCACTCATGCCGGAGAATGCGGTGCTGCTGGGTTCTTTTTCCAAGATAGTCGTGCCTTCGTTCCGCATAGGCTGGGTGGTAGCCGGAGAGGAGATAATGGAAAAGCTTGTGGTAGCAAAACAGGCATCGGACCTCCACACAAATTATTTTGGACAAAGAGTGATCCATCAGTACCTTGTCGATAATGATCTGGATTTGCACATAGAAAAGATCAGAGAAGCCTACGGGATGCAGAGAGACGCTATGGTGGATTCGATCCGGGAACATTTCCCCGATGAAGTGAAGTACACAAAACCCGAAGGCGGAATGTTCCTCTGGGTAACGCTGCCTGAGAATTTGTCCGCGCTTGACGTCTTCAACCGTGCAATTGAGAGGAAGGTTGCCTTTGTCCCTGGCGACCCGTTTTATGTAAACAGAAAAAACGTAAATACATTACGGCTGAATTTTTCCAGTGTGGATGAGGAGACTGTCCGGAAGGGGATAAAAATACTGGGCGAGGTTCTGAAGGAATGCACCAGATATTTGTGAGCACTCGCCCCCGGAAGGATGAGGTACTGGCTTCCGGCATAGTTATCTGTTTTAAAAAAGGCCCATCACGGAAGAGACTGGATAAGATTTTATGCTTAAGATACGCTTAAAGATATCCTCTCCTCAGTACACGGATAGACAGGAATTTACCCTAACCTTTACGCAGCAACCTGAAACAAATATGTTATATTTTATTTAATGGAATAAATGAATCAATATTTATTACGGAGACAATCTCATGCATGACTATTCATGGATAGACAGAAAAGAGTACCCCTTCAAGTCCCATTCCCTCGAACTTGAAATGGGCAGAATGCATTATGTCGATGAAGGTACAGGCGAGCCTTTAGTCATGGTCCACGGCAATCCTACCTGGTCTTTTGTATATAGACACCTTATTAATGGTCTATCGAAAGATTACCGCTGCATCGCGATGGACCATATCGGCTTCGGACTGTCCGATAAACCGCAGAATTGGTCTTACTATCCCGAAGATCACGCGAAAAACTTCGACATTTTCATTGAAAGACTGGACCTGCATAATATAACACTTGTTGTACAGGACTGGGGAGGGCCTATCGGTCTCTCCTATGCAGTCAACCATCCAGAGAACGT
>JBFLYJ010000612.1:0-1933 GCA_040756635.1 Nitrospirota bacterium | reverse complement strand
AGCTGCGCGCACCCGGAATCAATAAGTAGTAATATATCCGATATCAGGGGTGAGCTTATGTTCACCCCTGTAACGTTATATAGAAATAACGAGGGCATCAGATGAATAAATGGCTCAGGAAAATCGAAGACATGATGGCTTCCTCCGCATATGCTGAGGAAGGCGAGTTTGAAACGGCGAAGAATAACGTAAAGCAGCAGCGCGCGATACTGCTTGCACTTACAGGGCCTTCTTTAGACACAAATGCGCTCCGGTACGCCATTAATACCTGTAAACGTACAGGCGCAGTGCTTGAGATAGTTTACAATCCCGCCGCAGCGGATTCGCTGGCCCTCCTGAAGTCCGATCTCGAGAAAGAAAAGATAGAATATTTTTGCATCAGGAAAACAGGCCGTATGGAGGATGAAATACCAAGTTACACCGAGAAACGGACTGACATATTATTTGTCGTCATTGAAGCTCCGGCAGAGGCAGTTCCCGGCAGCAAAAAAGCGGGCAGGAAATTTCAACAGTCGTGGAACAAACTCAAATGTCCTCTCGTGACGGTCTCGGGACCCTCCGCGGCATAATATATCCGCGCGATCAACTTCAATTCGCTCCCTATCCTTTTTATTTATCTTTGACTGAGCCCCCCCCATAGTTTGTGTCCGCGTATTTCCTGCTTCCGGCTGACACATCAGCCGTCTCCGTTATGTTGCATTATGCAATGCTACTGTTTATTATCGTTCCCCAAATATTGTATCTTATTACGAATCCATGCAATTAAAGATCTGGCATAAAATGTTTATAGGCATTTTCATCCCCTCGTTTATAGCGCTAATAGGCGGCATACTGACATACAAATATATAAATGAGGTCAGTAAAAGACAGGAATATGTTCAGACCGCGGATGATTTCCGGGAGCATGCCCTTGAAGTTAGACGCAATGAAAAGAATTTCTTCCACTATAAAAACGCCGACCACTTCAAGAACCTCGTTGACGCCTTGCTGGTCATCAATAATTCCATCAGGAACATATCTCGGAAAACAGTTGAGGAGATAGGTGAATATGAATTCAATTTACTTAATAAAGCGCTGAAGAAATACTCCGATCTTTTAAACGATCTGTACCGGAGCTATCAGCAGGAAACGAACGTTGTGGAAAAAGTGAGGGAGGAAGGAAGGGACCTGGAGGCCTTTGTATCAAAGGGTCAGCATGCTCAGGACCTTACCACAAGCTTCATTCTTCACCTTAGACTGCTCGAAAAGAACTATATGCTTTTTCGCGACAGGAGCTCTTATATGACACTCAACAAAGGGCTCTCGGACCTGAAGAACGTAACGCCTTTGTGCAATGAATGTTTCCCTTATACTAAAGCGGTCCAGAACCTGTTTACCGTTTACAACAAAAGCGATTCCATAGCAAATGATCTTCAGCTGACCGGCAACAGAATAGAGGAAACCACCAGGGGGATCTCGCTGCGTGAAAGACAGAAGATCAGCGCGTTCATCACACGCACGCAGAGGCTTTTACTCATAGCACTGGGGCTTCTCTGTACTCTGGGTCCCCTTATCGTCTACAAGACCGCGACCTACATAGTCGCTCCGATCAACAGGCTTGCGGATATAACGCGTAAGATCTCAGAAGGTGATATAACGTTGCGTGCTCCCCTGAGGGAACATGATGAAACATTCACTCTTGCCCTCTCTTTCAATACCATGCTTGACAACCTCCAGCTTACGCAGGAATCACTGGAAAGAAGCCTGGAGCTTCTGCATGAAAAACAGGCCGAGCTTGTGGCCGCGCAGAAACTTGCATCCATCGGGACTCTGGCTTCGGGGGTGGCCCACGAACTGAATAATCCTCTCAATAACATCTATCTGGCGGCCCAGATAATGGCAAAAGAACTCGACAAGGAAAGCTGTCCTCCTATCGTAAAAGAAACGATGAAGG
>JBFLYJ010000611.1:0-1951 GCA_040756635.1 Nitrospirota bacterium | reverse complement strand
GCCACCGTTAGGCATGGTATATTTAGCCGCCCTGCTAAGGGAAAAAGGGCTTGACGTAATGTTTATTGATGCAAATATATTGAACTTGACCAGAAAAGAGATAATTCAACAGCTAAATGAGTTTGGGCCGGATTATGTATTGTATAACGTTATAACTGATAATCTGCAGCATACTATTTCATGGATCAGGGATATAAGAAAAGAATACAACAAGCCGGTTATCATTGGCGGCCCTCATATGGAAATATACCCTCAGGAAACACTCAGTCACGAATGTGTTGATTACGGGGTAATAGGTGACGGCTGGGAAACTTTGCCGGAGTTATTGAAAGCACTGGAGCACAAGAAGGGGCTTTCAGATATTAAAGGACTTGTATACAGGGAAAACGGCGGAATAGTTATGACTGAGACCCGTCCCAAAACGGTAAGTCTGGAAGACGTCCCTTTTCCTGCCAGAGACCTGCTGCAAAATGATAAATATGACACAGTCCTATCAAAAGCAAGGCCGATAACTATCATGATAACCGCATTAGGCTGTCCTTTTAAATGCACGTATTGCTGTACGGACACAAATCTGAGAGCGAGATCAGCAGATCACATCGTAGCAGAGGTAGAAGAATGCATTAACAGATACGGGATAAAGGAGATAGAGTTTTATGACGAGACCTTTACTGTAAACAGGAAAAAGATGAACAGATTCCTTGATCTGGTTGAAGAGAAAGGTCTGAAGTTTTATTGGTCTGTAAGAACAAGAGTAGATTGTGTTGATAAAGGACTACTGCGCCGGATGTATAAGAACGGATGTATAAGAATTAATTTTGGTATTGAATCAGGGGACGAAACTGTTTTGAAGGCCATTAACAGAAACATGAGCATTGATACCATCAAGGATGCAGTAAGATGGTCCAAAGAGGCCGGGATAATGACCTTCGGATTTTTTATGATCGGTCTGCCTCAAGACACACACGAGAGTATAGAAAAGACACTAACTCTCATGCTTGAACTTGACCTCGACTTTATGCAGCTTAATAAATTTACGATGCTGCCCCATTCCCAGATTTATGAAGATTATAAAAATAGTACGGGCAATGATTTTTGGCGTGAATATACTTTAGGGAAAGTTACCTTAGATGAATTTAAGCGCGATTACCTCAAGATAACGGAAGAAGAGCTGGATAAATATCTTGAGAGGGGTTATAGAAAATTTTATTACAGACCAACATTTATATGGAAGAAATTGATAGCCGTTTCTTCGTTTCGTGAGCTTAAAAGATTAGCTTCAGGAGCAATATCTTTGTTGGGAAGTCGAGGATAAGCTTCAATTTTACCAATTTTTTGACGCCGGGCTATTATTAATATCATTAATCTCTGTCAAAGTAAAAAAACCATCGCCTTACTGCATAATGAATAAATGTACTTCCTCACCTAATAGCAACTACGATGTATGGGCATATGTCATTTTAATTGTGACTTCCATTCTGATCGCCGTAATACCAATAACAAATATAAAAATATCTCCTGATGCTATGAGGTTTGGACTCATTTCACAACAGATATTATCCGGCAATGGAATAAGGGTCCCCATAATAAGGCTGGAGGATACGTACGTTCCTGTCAACGGCGCTATCCCGTTTCTCGATCAGATGCCTCTCATCCCCTTGCTATTTGCTCTTTTGGGCGGGTTGACACCGCAGAGTTATATGCCCGCACAATTAGTGAATGTCGTTTGTCATACAGCAATATCATGCCTTACATTTCTGATAATGAAGAAGCTGTCCAATAAATGGTTAGCCCTTTTAACTGGGCTTCTCGTAGCCTTCTCTTATCCGCTCCTGTGGCTTGCCAATCACATATGCAGTGATTCTCTGCTGATCGCATTAATGACGGCGGCTGTGTATTTTCTGATTTTGTCCCGGAGTGCGGTAGACAGCCAGTCAAACTGGCGACTCTT
>JBFLYJ010000610.1:0-1954 GCA_040756635.1 Nitrospirota bacterium | reverse complement strand
GGTACTGTCCCGCGAACGATACATTTGCGGTGTCTTCACCAAGGGCGCTGCTCCTCATGGAGACAGTTACGTTTTTATATGTCCGGTCTTCCAGGCTCTGAAAGGCCGTCATTATCTCATCTTCAAGTTCCCCGGGGACATGTCCCTGCATTATGAGCTGCTGTATCTCGGAACTGGCCCTCTGCAGCATCTCCATATTTTCGGTGTCCAGCGTCTGAAGCCGCCTGTTGATCTCATCCTGAAGATTGTTGCCTTCGATGAATTTATCAAAGGCCGCGGAAGTTATGACGAACCCGTCCGGTACGGGGAAGCCCAGACGGTTTTTGATCTCCCCGAGATTGGCCATTTTGCTGCCCGCCCGGTCAGTCATCTCTCTGGAGATTTTATCGAGCGGAAGCACGAGTTCTCTGCCCTGAAAGACATTCTTTTTTTCAATACTGCTGTTGATTTTGTCCCATATACCGCCGGACACTTCATAAAGTTCCCTGTAATGATCATCGCTGATGATATTAAGGTTCTGTATCATCTTGAAGAGATTTACCGACATCGCCGTGCAGTTGGCTCGGATGAAGGACATCCCGAAGCTTCGTCCGCTTCTTAAGGTCCTCTCCATATCAGCCATGACCTCGAGTATCTCATTGTTGGCCTTAAGAAGTGTTTTGAAGCTCCAGTAGCGGGTCTTAAAGGCATTGCGGATTTCATCGGCAGAAGGGCCGCTTGCCGGAGAGTCTTTTTCCCTTAATATTTGTTTTCTGAAAAACTTTATTAATCGGAACATGGACCATGAAAGAAGCCCCCCTCATCCTGAAGAGGGAAGGGGGGCCTCTTAATATGCTAAAAGGCCGGCAGAGCCGGATTGCATTATTTCATTATACATTCCAGCATGCTATTTGACCACATAAACGGAGCACGGACTGTGCCTGACGACTTTTGAGGAAACGCTTCCCATCTGAAATCTCGAAGACCGGCCGAGTCCCCGGCTTCCTATGATTATGAGGTCGGTTTTTTCTCTTTCTGCAAAGTCTACAATTGCGTCAGGGACCGAAGAAGATTCAACTATTGCTTTGCATACGGCGTTCACGTTTTCCAGGGCAAGGTCGCCGCAGGCCTTCTGGATTATGTAGTCCGCGCGCTTTTGCATGCTCTCCTTGATTTTGTCTCTTTCAGATGCCGTTATCTCCAGGTCTATGTCCTCTATGACCGGTATAACGTTGATAAGACATACGTCCGCATTTTTGGTTTTAGCGTAATCAATGGCCACCTTCAAACCGTCCATTGAATTTTGCGACCCGTCAACGGGTACAAGTATTTTCATTTCTCCTCCTATCTTAAGTGCCAGCGATTACTGAGAGTGTCAGTAAAAATAAACTGACGCTGCAAACTGACACTGTTTTAAACTTCTTTTTTGACCTTAGATTTCTTCATGGTAAGTCCTATGCCATCAAAGATATAGAATATTGCGAATCCCCACCACATTGTGTAGGCGACATAGAACACCAGAAGACCCGTCATCAGGACGGCATTTTCAGATACTTTCTGGGCCGATATCCCATAGAAATTATAGGCTGTCTCAACGGCCTTCTTGTTTACATCATTCAGAAGCTTTGCCTCAGCAAGTTTCTTTTCCTTGGTGAAGGCCTTGGCCATTTTGCTCAATGCCAGCCACCAGTTTTTCATCACGTCCTTTTCGCCCATCCCATACGGCCCGGAAACCTTGGCCCCGTCATTGTTATACATTGCATCCGAGTCATTAAGGACAGACTCGACCAGCTTGCCAAGGTCTCCCGACAACTTTAGCTTAGTCCCCTGGACTTCGGCCTGCGCTCCGGCAACCGTAAACAGTTTCGCTATGTTTTCAGCTTCTTCAGCCTTGTCCAGCTTGATATCTGCAGCAAATGTCTTCCCCGCGAATTTTTCATTGTCCTTCTTTATTTTTGGAATAAAATATGAAGAA
>JBFLYJ010000061.1:0-11316 GCA_040756635.1 Nitrospirota bacterium | reverse complement strand
ATCAATAAGTCAGAGATCAAACTCCTGTATACCCTCGCCCCTTCCCCCATAAATACGACAGGCCCTTCTATTCCCTTCAGCAGATCAGCAGGCTTTATGGAAGTCTCGGGCATGATCTTTGTGCATCGGCCATCGTCCCACTGATAAAAAGCCGCATATACCTCGTTTCTTCTGGCATCAAGCATGGGGCAGACAATGCGGCTGCAAAAAGGCATTAAGCGCGCGAACGCATCAAGAGTCCGAACCGCGACCACCGGCTTGCCGGTGGCAAAGGCAAAGCCCTTCACAGTGCTCAGGCCGATCCGGAGTCCTGTAAAAGAGCCGGGGCCTATGGACACGGCAAAGGCGTCGATCTCTTTTATGGAAATGCCGGAAGCCTTCAGCAGCCATTCTATAGACGGCATCAGTCTTTCCGAGTGGGCGATCTTCACGCTGACCCTGACCTCGCCGACCAGACCTTCAGAGTCGTCGAAAACGGCGATACTGCCGGCCAGGGTAGCGGTTTCAATGGCAAGGACTTTCATGAACGGTAGTTTAACTTTTTCATTTATTATTTCTCAAAAAAGGAAGCCAGGCAATTACCGGGACGACCTTAAGATACTTTTCAGCATAATTATGACATTCTCTCTGAGAAGGTCAGTATTGCCGTTAAACATACCGGGACTAGTTTTCAGGTTGCTGGCAATGACCAGAGACGGTGTTTCTTCTATTTTATAAGCAGTCGACTTCAGGATGGCCTCACCTACTTCCTTTGTTTTATCTCCCGCCCTGAGCCTGCGGCTGAAGTCGAATCCCAGCCCTAACTTCATCCCGATATCGTCAAGCACGTCTAGATCACCGATGTCTTTTTTGTCTACAAATACGGCCTGGAAAAGGGCCCTCTTCATCTCCTCTCCCTTGCCTGCCTCCTCCGCCAGGAAATAAGCCTCCCCCGGCTTCGGTGATCCCTTACCCCAGTAAATAGGGACCGTAGTCCACTTGATCTTTTTCGGGAAATTGCCCTTGATTACGGGTATCGCTTTTTCAAAATGATAACAATGACCGCAGTAGAAACTGAGAAACTCCATGACCTCCACCTGGCTGCCGTTAAAGACGAATTCAGCATCATTCATTCTTTCATACACGCCCTCTATGCCGGCGCCCTGCTCCGCGAACGCAGAAACCGAAAACAGCATCAGTACTGCCAATAAAATAATTTTTCTCAACTTCATGCCTTCTCCTTCTCTTATTTTAATGTGTAATTTTTTTCAGATAAACGGGATAATCAAAATCAGGACTGTTTTCTCTCGAATGGCATTTAAGACACGTTTCCTCCGTAACTTTTTTCATTGGTCTTGAATAGTCCTCAGGATGCTCTCTGTCCAGTCCGTGACATTCCTCGCACTGGACATTGGCCAGCTCCGGTGTCATCTCCAGACTGAAAAAACCGCCTTTTTCCCCAAATCCGACCGCGTGACACGCTACGCATTCAGGATCATTTGACTTCCCCGCCTTTACCAGGCTGTCAAAGGCCGCGGCATGCCGGGTCTTCTTCCAGCTATCCTCATAGGGCTGATGGCATTCCGCGCACCTGGACACCCCCAGGTACGTATCTCCTGAAGAAGTCTTCTCACGCTCCTTCATGAGTGCGGCGACCTTTGCATCATATTCGTTCAGCACGGAGCGTACGCGGGGGTCCTCATCAGCGTCGCTGCCGAGTGACAGCCATTTATGATTCCTTACCTTTATTCCACCCTCACTGCCTTTCACAAGTGAAAGCATACCTGTTTTCTTTCCCCTTGGATAACCTGAGACAATAACCGTACCGTCTTCCTGCATGGGCACCTCAAGTATATCCCCGGAAGAAATAATTATAATGTCCCAGCCTTTTATGGCCGCGGCCTCTGAAACCGGCCGGTCGGTAAGAAGTATATTAAGTGTGTCCCTGTCGTATTCATCAGGATCGGTACTGATATTGACCTTAAATCCGGCCCGGTTGACTGACAACGACCTGTTGTCCGGAAAATAATCAGACACAATAGGGACAGCATTACCCTTCAGCGCGGGAATGAAAAAGTAAGAAGGAAAGGTCATCTCGCTGCTCATCAGCGCGACAGCATCATATTTCATTATGCCGTAGGATTTCAGCACGGCCTCCGCTTTCAGTCTGCCCTGGGGTGAGTCTTTATCGGTAAAGTTCCCGGCGTCGACCAGGACATACGGGGCCAATTCATTCTTGTGAGCGGCAAGATATCCCGACAGCCTTGCCAGGCCCCCAAAATCCGTCCTGGGAGAACAGCCGCACGGTTCGAGTTCGCCGTTTATGCCGCCGGTATAGATGATGTTGATCATGCGCTCCCCGGCGGTAATTTCAACCGGCGTGAGCAGAGCGGATACCATTATTGTCATAAGCACGATAAATTTCATCACGGTCCTCGGATGTATTTTAACAATAAAATAAAGTCATAAAAAGGCCCCTTGACCTCAAATGCGGTAATCGATTGACAATGACTACAGTTAGCCGTTATATTTGAACATATGTTCAATCGTTTAAAGGAGGCGCGCAGGACCGATGAACAAGAGTGATGTCTGTGAAGTCAGGTCAGTGAACAAGAAGAAAGTCAGGGCTGTCATGAAGTCGATGCTTACCGGCGATGAAGCCTTCAATTTGTCAGAGACCTTCAGCGTGCTGGCCGACCCAACCCGAACCAGGATTATCTACGCTCTTTCGTGTGAAGAACTCTGCGTCTGCGATATTGCCGGTATCCTGGGTCTGAGCGTGTCCGCTGTTTCCCACCAGTTGAGGATACTGAGAAACATGCGCGTTGTGAAATTCAGGAAGGAGGCTAAGATGGTGTACTATTCACTGGACGATGAACACATAACGACGTTGTTTAACGAGGGACTGAAGCATATCCGAGAATAAATAAAAAATGAAAGATAAAAGATCAAAGATATGGATTTTTTTATATAGAAACGATCCATTTCCGAAATTTTGAATTTTGATCTTTAATCCCTGAGTTATTTATGCAAACGGAAAACACAAAATTACAGATGCTCAATTCATGCAGCAGGGAGGACACAACCTGCTCCTGCTGCGCTATTGATATGTTTGAAGAGAAGCCCCCTTTATGGAAGCGCCGGAAACTTATTACCGGAAGCATCGCGGGTCTGTTTATGGTCGCCGGGCTTATCAGTCATTTCCTCATTGAACATAATATCGCCGCTCAGATTTTTTATCTCCTGGTGACCGGAGTAGCTGGAAAGGACATTCTGTTTAAGGCCGGCCGCTCCCTGCTGAGACGCAGACTGGACATGAACTGTCTCATGAGTCTCGCCGCCTTTGGGGCCTTTTTTACGGGCCACGGCGAGGAAGGCGCCGCTGTTATTTTCCTTTTCTTCGTTGCTGAAAGCCTTGAAGAATACGCCGGGGACAATGCGAAGCAGTCGATACGGAAACTGCTGAAACTGACTCCCGAAACCGCCGTCATAAAGAAGGGCACCGCGGAAACAGAATTACATACGCATGAGGTAATCACCGGGGACGTAATGGTGATCAGGCCCGGCAGCAAAATACCTCTGGATGGTAAAGTCGTTTCCGGCCATACATATGTAAACGAGTCGCCGATTACCGGAGAGTCCGCCCCCATAGAAAAGACCGTGGGAGAAAATGTCTATTCAGGGACATTAAATGAAGAAGGCTACCTCGAAGCGGTTGTAACAAAAAAGGCGGACGATACCGTCCTGTCAAGGATAGTAAAACTCGTTGAAGAGGCTGAAAAGAAAAAATCAAAGACCGAAAAATTTACCGACAAATTCGCACGCATTTATACCCCGGCTGTAATAATTATGGCCGTTACCGCGTTTCTGGTGTCTACCTTTATTCTGGGACTGCCTCTGAATGAATGGCTTTACCGGTCACTCGTTCTGCTTGTCATCTCCTGTCCGTGTGCCCTGGCCATATCGACACCTGTTGCCATGGTGTCGGCACTGACAAGTGCCGCGAAACACGGCGTCCTTATCAAAGGGGCGACATTTATTGAGGAACTCAGCAGGACTAAGGCCTTCGCCTTTGACAAGACCGGCACTCTCACAAAGGGAACGCTTGAAGTCACGGATATCACCGGCCTGAACGGCAACTCCCCTGAAGATGTCCTGGCTGCCGCGGCTTCGCTGGAGTCGCGTTCAGGGCATCCCATCGCAGCGGCAATTAACAGAAAAGCAGCTTCGCAAGGGATAAGATCGGAAGACGTTACCGGATTCAAGTCAATAAAAGGTAAAGGACTGAGGGCTGAAATCAGCGGCGGCCTGTATTACGCGGGAGCGAGGAATCTTTTTAATGGGACGTCAATACAGGTCCCGGCTGAGTTGCCGCGTTTTGAAGCTGAAGGCAAGACTTCCATTCTCATCTCCCGTGATGATCAGGTACTGGGGATTATCGCTTTAGGGGACGAATTGCGCAGCCATGCCCCGGCGACTATAGCAAACCTGAAGAAATTAAAAATCCGTACGGAGATGCTCACCGGCGACAACAGGGAAGTTGCCGCTATCATCGCCGCTAAATCCGGTGTTGATGAGTATCATGCGGAACTTCTGCCTGAAGATAAGGTGAAGGTTGTGGATAAACTGAACACGGTATTCGGCTCTGTGGCTATGGTCGGTGACGGAGTTAACGACGCCCCTTCCCTGGCCGCGGCCAACATCGGCATAGCTATGGGAGCAGCCGGCGCCGACGTCGCTATAGAGACTGCGGATATTGCCTTAATGCATGATGATCTTTCAAAGATAGATTATCTGATCCATCTGAGCAAAAAAACCATGCAGGTGGTTAAGCAGAACATAGCGGTCTCGATCATTATCAAGGGCAGTCTGGTCCTTCTGACCCTGACCGGTTTAATTAATTTATGGCTTGCCGTTGCTGTCGGAGACATGGGGCTGAGTCTCGCGGTCATATCAAATGCGATAAGATTGACGAGAGTGAGGTCCTGATTATTTTACAGGAAAAAATGTGTATCGATAATGCGGTCATAAAGAGAAAAACCTGCATAAGAATAATTTGATGCGCTGTTCACAAATTATTCATAATCGGTCCATATAATAATGTCTGTACGACTTAAGTCTAAAGCCTAATGATTAAGATAAAAAGCTAATTTGTCGTTATAATGCTGTAACAGCGGTCCGTGCTTCTGCGTCCCGGATCATGGTATGCCTGGCATTGACTTCACGAATCGTGAAACGCTATATTTAGAGTCGGAGGTTTGTTTGGAAAACAAAGAAAAAAAAGATATATTTGAGTCAATCTGGCATTTTTTAGCATCAGTTCAGCTCGCCATCATAGTACTTATTACATTGGCGATATCCTCAATTATAGGGACATTCGTTGAACAGAAGGCCGAACCGGCGCAGAACATCGCCCTGCTCGCCAAGTTCTTCGGGGATTCGGCGGCACCGTCAGTTTATAATGTTTTTGCTAAACTCGGGTTCATGGACATGTACGGCTCGTGGTGGTTCACGACCTTTCTTGTCATCTTCAGCATTAATCTGATCGTGTGCTCCATTGACAGGTTTCCAAAGACATGGCGATTCATTAAAACCCCGCAGAAACCGATGTCAGGCAGTGCGATCAAATCGCTGCCTATCAAGAAGGAACTGACTTTTAAGGCAGGTATCAATACAATCAAAGATGAATTCATGAACAGCCTCAAGGCGTCCAAGTATCACGTTTCGGAAGCCACCGAGGAAAATTCCGTCAGGCTTTACACCCAAAAAGGCAAATACGCGCGTCTTGCCGTCTACGTAGTGCATTTAAGCATCATCCTGATATTCATCGGGGCGATAATCGGTATACGTTTCGGATTTAAAGGATATCTCAACCTTCCTGAAGGCAGTACCTCAAACGTTTTATATGAGTCACAGACCAAAAGCATCCCCCTTGGATTTTACGTGAAGTGCAACTGGTATGATACGCAATATTATGAAGGCGGAGACATGCCCAAGGAATTTCAGAGCGAGCTTGTCATTATTGAAGATGGTAAAGAAGTGTTGAAAAAAGTCATAGAGGTCAATGATCCGCTTACGTACAAGGGGATAACATTTTTCCAGTCAAACTACGGGATGATGCCGAACGCGGTGGGGCAGTTCGTGCTTGACATAACCCCCGCCGGACGGCAGGAAAAAAGGATCTGGCTGAGATTCGGTGAGACGTTCGAAATCCCCGGCACCGGCATCAAAGGCAGGATTCACGACTTCTCGCCGGCCCTTACGCGGGACAGAAACACAGGCAGACTGATTACGTATTCGGACAACATGGTCAATCCTGCGGTGGCAATAGAGTTCATGCCGCCTGACGGCAACAACTATGTAGGGTGGATACTGAAACGCTATCCTGAAACAGGCATTATTCCTGGAGGTCATTCTGTCAAGTTCGTGGACTACTGGGGCGTTGAATATACCGGACTGCAGGTCTCAAAAGACCCCGGGGTCTGGCTTATATATCTGGCGTCAATACTTATGGGAATCTCGCTTTATATATGCTTCTTTATCAGCAGCAAAAAAATATGGGTGGATATTTCGGGCGACAAGAAGACAGTCAGTGTCGTCGTCGGGGGCACTACCAACAGAAGCAGACTCAATTTTGAGAGAGAAATCGATCAGATACTTGCACATGCTTCGCATGCCATAGAAGGAAGGAGTAACAAATGAACAGCTCTGTTTTTTTTGATATATCAGCAGGCGCGTATATAGCCGCCATGATCACATATGTTATTTATCTGGTTATCAGAAACGGCACCGTCGGCCTTGTTGCCTCCGGGATAACCATTTTCGGTTTTGTGAGCCAGACCGCCGCGCTGATCATCAGGTGGATCAATTCATATGATTTCTGGATGTCGTCCCATCCGATGTCAGGATTTATGGAGGCACTCTTAAGAGGCGCGCCTCTCCGGAACCTTTATGAATCTTTGATTTTTTTCGTGTGGTCTATTATTCTTGGCCACATCCTTATCGAGTTTAAGTACAAAAACCGCTCTCTTGGCGCTTTTGTCACGCCGATAGCGGCAATGGCGCTTCTGTTCATTGACATATCCGGGACCTCGAAGGAGATTCAGCCTCTTATTCCCGCTCTGCAGTCAAACTGGCTTCTCTTCCACGTGTTATTGAGCTTCCTCGGATATGCCGCCTTCGGGGTATCATTCGGGGCCGCGGCCGCATACCTTATTATGGTCACGGAATCAAAGAAAGAGATACCATATATAATCGGGAGCGTAATAACCGGAATATTTATCGTTGTCCTTGTCGGCATGGGGATCGATTTCCTGAGCCTCTCAGCAGCCGAACGGGCACAACTTATACAGAGCCATTTTCTCAGGGCTTCGCTAAGGAGTGCATCCGGAGGCGTCGCTGCGGTAAGCTGGGTTGTGTCAATCGCCTTCATCTTTGTTGTCTGGCAGTTCGGACTCGGACTTAAAAAGGTTCTGGGCGGTCTGAACTTGACTCATACTATGCTGGATGAAATTGAATATAAAAGCATCGCGGTCGGGTTCCCGTTATTCACCATCGGCGGATTGATAATGGGAGCCATCTGGGCAAACAGCGCCTGGGGAAAATACTGGACCTGGGACCCTAAGGAGACCTGGTCGCTGATCACGTGGTTTGTTTACGCATTGTACCTTCATGCGCGTTTCGTGGGAGGCTGGAGGGGAAAGCGTGTCGCGATACTCGCTCTCATAGGTTTCGTCGCGGTAATTTTCACTTACCTTGGAGTCAACCTTGTGCTTTCAGGTCTCCATTCTTACGGCAGCGGATAACAGGGAACGTAACTTACAACAACTATCATGCAGGGGCGGTACAGGCCGCCCCTTTTTATTTCCCAAGGGGGGGGATAAAAGGGAGATGCGGTTCAATGCTAAAGCGGCAGGGCTATGAGAGGAGTTATTGACTGCTTCTTTTATATTTCATGCATTCGCCGGCTGAATTGTAAACAACCAGTTCCGGCGGCAGGTCCGGCAAATTCACTACGATATCGGATTCCACCTCGGCATCATCTATCATATCTGCTGACGGGCCGCTATGAAATATTTTCAGAAGGCTGAAATTGCCGCTTCCTTCTTCAGATTTGACGCGAATGAATACTTCACACGAAACACATGAGACGGCTTTAAGAGAAAAGTTGTGCTGGACTGTTCCTTCACATAAGGTATGAGGAATGTCCCAGCATATCCTCCCGCCGTTTTTACCTCCATTTATTCCGTTGGATGAAAAATCCTTAGCAACAGGACAACTCCCCAGGCCGGAGACATTCGTATCATTTGGCCCTCTTCCACACTTCTTAATTTCCCAGCAATTCAGTTTCATCTTCATTACCAATCACCTGGTATTAAATCAAAAAACTTATTTCGTTAATGCAAATTCACTACCAGATTACAACACATTAATTAATAAAGACATTTTTCATTACTTTCCAACCTGGACTGTTAATGTCATTTACAATATTAAGATATTACGACACTTCTCATCGTTTATACGGCGTCTCTTATCCTTTCAGCTGCATAAAATTATTGATACCAGGCAAGCGGTCTTGACGGAAAAGCTTTACCTGCGATACCTTGGAGAAACCCATGAAAGCACAATTGTGTTTTTCTGGATATCACCGGATGTTAAGTCCTGCAGTCAAAGTTAACTTCCAATATCCGATTGCATTGTAAAGGTTTTACGGCGAGGCCGCTTGCCTGATTTATGCAACGCTGAGGTTATTTTAATAAAACCGGAATTGAGTGACGTGATAAGTTCAACAGGATCATGCCAACTTATCGCATCTGCACTGCGTGGCACTATTTTGTTGGCAACTGTATAATTGTCGTATGAACAATATCTGGAACTTCTTCTACAGTCTCACACTCTCGCTGTGGGTGGGCGGCATATCCATCTTTACCTTGATAATGACGCCTGTTATTTTCAGGTCTTTCGACAGAGACATGGCGGGAAAGATCGTAGGGAAACTTTTCCCCGGATATTTTATCCACAATCTTGTTACGTCCGTAGTCGCCCTCATCCTTCTTGTCATGATACGGCACATGCTGTCCAAATGGGGACTTAAGTTATCATTCATTCTAGTGGCGTGCGCAATCATTATTAACCTCTTTGTCGTATTCAAATTACATCCGGAAGTGAAAAGTGTAAAACAGGAGGTCCATTCTTTCGAGGTCCAGACCGATGATTCAGCGGTACGCAAAGAATTCAGGAAATTACATGCTGTAAGCGCCTCACTGAACCTTCTGCTGCTGGCAGACGGTATTGCCCTGATCTTTATCAGCTCCGTCATGAAAAAACCGTAGCGTGACGTAACCACCCCGGTGTTTCTGTTTCACAATTATTTTAATTTAAGCCCCCCTGCCTTCTGATACAAAAACATTTCTCAAATTTGCTAATATATCCCTCAACTACCATGCTTCGCGAACTCCATATAAAAAATTTCTCCATAATCGATAATATCAATATAGAGTTCCAGGACGGATTTAATGTCATAACCGGGGAAACCGGGGCGGGGAAATCAATTATCATCGACGCCCTGTGCCTGGCACTCGGTGCGAGGGCCGCGGGAGAACTTGTAAGGAGCGGGGAAACAGAAGCGGTAGTCGAGGCATTTTTTGAAATCACCCCGAAACATCTTCCAAAGCCGGTGATTCAATTTCTTAAAGAGAGTGGAATTGACGGCAGCGACGGCCTGATCCTGAAGAGAATAATCTCCTCACAGGGCAGAAGCAGGGCCTACGTTAACGGCTCCATGGTGACCGTTCAGGCCCTTTCCGATATCAGTACCGCAATTATCGATGTACACGGCCAGTATGAACACCAGTCACTGCTTTCTCCTGAAAACCAGATGGACATGCTTGACGCGTACGGCGGGCTTCTTGACAAAAGACAGGAGGTCGCGGAACAGCATGAGGCACAGCTCGCGATAAGACATCAGATAAGTGAGCTGGTCGATAAAGAGAGGGAACGGGCGCAGAGGCTGGACATATTGAAGTACCAGACAAGTGAGATTGAATCTGCAAACCTGAGGCCCGGGGAAGAAGAAGACCTCGATGATGAGCTGAAAATCCTCAGCAGCGCGGGACGTCTTGCGGAACTCTCCAACGCGGCCCATGAGTTGCTCTACTCCTCTGAATCTTCCTGTATCGCAAACCTGACAAGAATTCAGAATCATCTGAAAGAGATCCGCAGCATCGATTCCCGCGCAGACGACGCCTTAAAGTCAGTCGAGAATGCCCTCCCACTGCTTGAGGAGACCGCCTACTTTCTGCGGGACTACAAAGACGATATAGACTTCAGTCCCCAGCGGCTTGAAACGGTCCAGGAAAGACTTGAGCTTATAAAAGGTCTCAAGAGAAAATACGGCGCCGATATTCAGGCGGTCCTTGACTACAGGGAAAAGGCCGCTGCCGAAATTGAGGGGCTGCAGCATTCAGGGGAAAGACTCGAGTCTTTAATGACCGAGCTAGCAGCTGCGAAAAGCAGGCTGACCCTCATCGCGAACGATCTTTCCGCGGGAAGAACGTCCGTCGCTAAAAGGATCGAGCCGAAAGTAGTAGCTGAACTCGCGGAGCTTTCTATGCCGGGGACGAAATTTTCGGTCCGAATAAGCCGGGAGCCGGGAGATGATACGGACGACGGTTTCAGGGCCACTCACCGTGGCGTTGACAGGATCGAATTTCTGATTTCCCCAAATGTCGGTGAGGAGCTCAAACCGGTTTCGAAAATAGCCTCAGGCGGCGAACTGTCAAGGATAATGCTGGCACTGAAAGGTATAATGGCAAAAGGCGACAATATACCTGTCCTCATCTTTGACGAGATCGACGCGGGTATCGGCGGAAGGGCCGCAGAGAAGGTGGGACTGAAGCTGAGCAGCCTCGCTTCCCGTCATCAGATCATAAGCATAACCCATCTGCCCCAGATAGCGTCTTACGCAGGCACCCATCTGAAAATTGAGAAGAAGATCAAGGACAGAAGGACCCTTGTTGAAATCAGCAGAATCGATAAAGATGAAAGGACCGAGGAACTGGCCCGCATGCTCAGCGGAGAGACCTCCGCTGCCTCACTTAAGCATGCCAAAGAAATGCTGAAGAAGAGCAGAGGCCGCTGATATTACATAAAGTAACCCCGTCGATAAACTGGTTACTATAGGTTACATTAACTGTTCTAGTCCAAAGGTATTGTTATTGCTAACTTCTTAATAAGAATGACTTCGTGAAAATAAATATTCTGGCATTTTAATTGCAAAATATTTATCTGATATTTACTGTAATCGAGGGATAAAGAAGGAAAACCGGTGAATGTGGG
>JBFLYJ010000609.1:0-1957 GCA_040756635.1 Nitrospirota bacterium | reverse complement strand
GACAAGATTGATATGGTAGATTCTATATTACTGTTTTTAAGCCGAGCCCGGGAATTGACCGTTCAAAGTCATTTATTAATTTATTAACCCTTTCTTTGTTTACCGTGAGAATACATCTTAAGGATAGTCTCGATATGGCTGTCGCAGTGCTCCATGCCCGCGTTATGCACAAGCGCGCAGGCTGTAATAACGAGGTCGGCGGTGGGGACAGTCTGCCCAGCCTGTCTGCATTTTCGGGCCAGCGAACGGGCGGTTTCCCATACTCCTGAAGTTATCTCAAGATTCATCATCTCTTTTTCAAGTTCAGCCAGTTTCCGTTTTTCATAATATCCACGTGCTCCGTTCCACAACTCCACAAGCACCATATCACACCACGCAGCCCTGCCGTCGACCATCAGCCGCATCACCCGGTCTCTGACATCGCTCATGCCTGAGGAGCGAAGCGCCTCGATCCAACTGGAAGTGTCAATTAAAACTATTTCCCTTTCGTCCACTTCCTGTCCTCCCTCATCTCACTGAGGTCTCCCTGCGTCATGAAGTCTTTGAATGTGCCGAGCGATTTCGCAAGCATAGCAAGCCTGCGGCGTCTGTTAAAGTCCTTAACGGCATAAACAACGGCATCCCGTTTTGTCTTTGCCCCGGTATTCTTTATTATCTCTTTCAGGTCTTTATCCGGAATATCAATTGTTGTTTTCATACTTCTATAGTAAATGATTCAGGATTCTTTTTCAATACAATATATATTCCAATAAGAGGTATCTGAGATGCAGGAATTATGCAGGATTCGCGGAGCACAAGCCGATGCAAGAGGGGAAAGTTTTTTTACAGTCCCGCTTCAACACGATTCCTGCCTTTATTTTTTGCCTGATACAGTGCGCTGTCGGCTTTCCTGATCAGTTCCTCTTCTCCCATCCCGGCGCTGTAAGAGGAAACGCCGAAGCTTACGGTGACGCCCGTCATGGATTCTACGGCATTTCTTATTCGTTCGGCTGCCTCGCACGCAGTCGGCAGGTCCGCTTCGGGGATCATTATGAAAAACTCTTCTCCTCCGTAGCGGGCGACAAGGTCTATCTCTCTTGTCTCCTTTAATAAAATATTGGCAACCCTGACGAGTATCTCATCTCCTTTTGCGTGTCCGTAAGTGTCATTGTATTGCTTGAAATAATCCACGTCCATCATGATGATCGAAAGCGGTTTCCCAAGTCTCCTTGCCCTGGCGAGGTTCCTTCCAAAGACAATGCTCATCATACGCCTGTTGGCGAGGCCGGTAAGCGGGTCACGCAGTGAAAGCGCTTTTGTCTCTTCATAGAGCCTTGCGTTTTCAATGGCGGTGCCTATCTGGTTTCCTATGGATTGCAGCAGATATATTTTGTGTTTCTTTATGTCGATATCAGCCGGTGTATACAGGCACAATATCCCGACTGTTCCGTTTAAAGTTTTCAGCGGTATGATAATGTGTCCGTGAGGGGTCATTCCGTGATACCGGTTGGAATGGTCGTGGTCGTTCTCCGAGTTCATGGATGTTATGACCTGCCCGGTTTTTGCGGCCTTGCCGCAAAGGCATTCCCCGATTTTAATGTGCCTGTGATCCTCCAGGAAGTCCTTCGAATGGCCGATGTGGGCAACAAGGTTCAGCCTGTCGCCCTCGATGATAAATATTCCTCCTTTGCGTTCAACGTTAAACATCTCAAGCCCTGTTATGGTTTCAAGGATGTTGTTCAGCAGGTTGCCCAGATCTAAAGTTTGATTGATCGCCGTAGAGATGCTGTTAAGGGCTTCCATCTCCGAGTTTATTATCTGTAATTCATTGTTCATGATATGAAGCTCATTATGCTGCTTGACGAGCCGCCCCTCCGCTGCCTTGCATTCCCTATCGCTTTTGACGAGCCGCCTTCCCGCGACAACAATCCCTGTCATTCCGAGCAGCCAGATAAATATGATTCCTGCGAAAGAATTA
>JBFLYJ010000608.1:0-1971 GCA_040756635.1 Nitrospirota bacterium | reverse complement strand
ATTTTCAAACCACTCCCTTGGGTCTTTTTCAGAGAGCCAGTAAGAATAGGTATATTTAAAATAATTCGTCAGCAGATCATATAAGTCCCTGAAATCCGTCTCCGCCGGGGCTTCCGCTAGAAACGCCTCCGCGAGCCGGTTCAGCTTGTAATAGCTTCGTGCAGCCAGTGGGAACAGGTCGTCCGGAAGCCTGTTTATCTCCCTGAAACCGGACGTAATCACGGGAAGAAAACGGTTCAATTCAGGCCCGCTCTCTTTAATGAATTTCTGAAGAAGCAGGTACAGGTTGCTGAATGCCCCTGTCTTGTCTTCCGGGTCCCTGGCGTTTTTTATAGCCTCGACGGCAATCTCCACATACAACCGCACCGCTTCAGATCCTTCGGGATGGGTCTTTAAATCATAAAAATACCCCAGAGAAAAAGCCCTTGCCTTCTCCACAATAAACTGCCAGTTTTTCCGGGGATGACACAGCTCTTCGAGGAAGGTATTGAGAGGTTTTTGAAGACCGCCGTACCTGGACATCACATTGCTGATCACATGATATTTCGGGTCGACCGTCACCTCCACGCGATATTCGGCAATATTGACTTCCAGGGCCTTGGATGACGTTTCCTTCATGATTAATTTTATTTTATCATGATTTTCTTTTTTAGACTGTTTGGTCACGGGTCAATTGGGAGGGACAAACCGAAACGGGAGGGGGTGGGTCCTTCGTAAGGAGAAATACAGGTTCTAAGAATTACCTCGGGAGAATAAAATAGAAGTTGTTCCCGTACTGGGTGGCCTCATATCCGACGGTACCACCGTGGATTTCAACGGCATGTTTAATAAACGACAGTCCATGCCCGGTGCCAGGCTGGTTCAGCACATTGGAAGCGCGGAACTCTTCATCGAACAACTTACCTCTTTCCTCCGGGGCAACGTGAGGTCCGGTGCTGAATACGTTGAATTTCGCGGCGTCCTTCCCGGGTCCGAAGAAATCCCTTATCAGTTCATACCCATAAGAGATGTACTTCTTTTCTTCACCAGATTCGGTCACAATCTCCTGCGTGTATTTGACCGCGTTTGAAAACAGATTGGCATACACCTGCGCTATCAGTCCTACATCCACCACTGTTATGATTTCAGAATCGGGGATGCCGCTTATCCGGTCGGCCACGGAAATCCCCATCCTCTTTAACTGCTCGCTGTACCGGTCAAGCTGGGGCTGGAGCACGTCTCTTTTCATGTTGCATGGCTTGGTGCGGAGAGACAGGCGTCCCTGGTCAAAATGGCTTTTTCTGAAGAGCGTCTCGATAAAAAGGCTCATGTTCTTGTAATGCTTCTCAATATTTTCGAGTTCCGACACCAGCCCCTGATTGTTGTCGTTTAATTCTTTCGTAAAATTATTCATACAATCAACATCGCATAGGCCGGCAGACGACTTGGCAAAAAATTCTTTTTCGAGTTCTATGTTCTTTTCGATCTTTCTCCTCAGCCCCTTCAGGAAAAGTTTGTATACCATGTTAGGCACGATAATATTATGTTCTATGTCCGCAACAAGGGAGCGGATGAACTTGAGGTGCTCGATGTTTTTCTTGACCAGAAACCTGTTATGTATGTTGAACCCGATGCGGTTCGCGTATTTCTGGAAAAATAGCTCACGGTGTTCTGAAATGTCTCTTACGGGATATATCGCCAGTATGCCGAGCACGTCGTCCTCTACTTTAAACGGGAGTTCCTCTATCAGCGGTTCTTTCCCCCTGATTGTAAGTACAAGGCTGTTCTTCTTCGTATAATAAGGCCTGTCGGCGGGTTTTACTTCCTCTGGAGGGGGCGTGTGTAACTGATAATCTCCAGCCTCGGTTTTTGCGATAAGCACCAGGGCATTCTTGGCAGGGTCTACGATATAAAGACATGCCTGAAGATTAAAAAAGTATTCAGGTATCGCCACGCACAATTTGTAGAAATCTTCGATGTCGTCGATTTCCT
>JBFLYJ010000607.1:0-1976 GCA_040756635.1 Nitrospirota bacterium | reverse complement strand
AACAAAAATTTCGGCTTTGATGCTAACGCAGAAGAGTACGTGGATATGATAGAGGCCGGCATAATTGACCCGACAAAGGTAACCAGATATGCTGTTCAGAATGCAGCCTCTGTGGCAGGATTGATGCTGACAACCAATGTGATGGTCACAGACATTCCTGAAGAGAAGCCTGAAATGCCGATGCATGGCGGCGGCGGAATGCCGGGTGGAATGGGCGGCATGTACTAAAAAAAACAAAAACGAATAAAAAAAGGGTGAGGATTTTCCTCACCCTTTTTTTATTCTCCGTGTTTGATTGAGTGGGATATTTTTCCTTGTCTCCGCAATTTATGCGGGAAAGACGCTCTATGTGGATCCACTATTTGTCAAAAAAAGGGGGGGTGATTTCTTGGTATAAAGGATGAAGATTTAATCGGGTAATGCCTTTTTGTTCTGTCTGTTTCTATAACTATTGATTTGCATAACAAGTCAGAGAAAATGATAATATAACAAAATGAAATTGCGCACATCTCTTCAGAAAAAAGCGATTCTTATCGTATCGGGTCTCCTTCTATTAATGCTCGGCGTCAATACGCTTGTTCTCACATATTTATCCTCAAAAAGATATGAAGTCGCTATCCTCTCTAAAACAACTTCAGTAGGCGAGGGCATGCAGGCGGAGCTTGACAAGGTTTTGGCGCTTGGCGTCTCTCTCGGGGCGCTTCAGGGCATGAATGAAGAGTTGAAGTCCCTCGTTTCAAAGGACAAAACCATCGGATACGCGATGATTACGGACACGTCAGGAAAGATATTGTTTCACAATGAGGGAGGAAACACAGGGAAGGCGCTTAAAGACGAGGAGTCTTTAAAAGCCGCGCTGTCCGGTAAAGTGCTTATTCAGAAAACAGCCTCTTTTTATGACCTTTCATTTCCCCTGTTTGACTCGGAGAATAAAATGGCCGGCGCCTTTCGCATAGGGGTTCATCTTGATGCTGTTCAGTCAAAACTGTATGAACTCCTCTTCTGGTCTGTTGGTTTGTCAGCCGTATGTTTCCTAATATCAATCGGGATCGTCTCCATTATCGTTAAAAAGATGACGTCGCCGCTTCTCAGGCTCACCGAGGCTTCAAGTGACATAGGTAAAGGAAAGCTTTCAACGAAGATCATAATCGAGACTGAAGATGAGATAGGCAAGCTCGGCGCTGCTTTTAACAAGATGACTGAGGATCTTTCAAAGACCCTTATATCAAAGGATTACCTAAACGGCGTTATTAAGGCCATTGCTGACATACTGATCGTCACTGATTCTGACGGAAAGATAAAATCTGTAAATCATGTGGCGCTTGACAGGCTCGGGTACGCGGAGGATGAGATTGTCGGAAAGGGCTTTAATGCGCTTTATGCAAAAACAGAGGACGGAATGAAATCATCCAATGAATTCATTGAAAGATTAATAAAAGAAGGTAATTTAACGGGATTTGAAATGGCTTTTGAAACTAAATCAGGCGAGGCTGTTACGATGATCTTGTCAGGTTCCATCATGGAGGAAAAAGAAACAAATTCCATTTCTATGGTTATTATTGCAAAAGATATTACTGAACGCAAAAAAATTGAAGAGGCTTTAATTGAAAGCAAGGAAATAATTACAAGAGACGTACGTCAGCTCCGTTCAGCCATTGACATTTTCTCGCACGTGATTGAATCAGTTGAAAAGAAGAGAGGATTTGACGTTTCTCTATACAGTGCGCTCGAAAATCCCTCGATCCCCACCTGCTGGGAACTTAAGAAATGCGATTATAAAGGATGCCCTGCATACGGCATGAGAAACGCAAGGTGCTGGCAGGTAGCCGGCACTCACTGCGCAGGCAAGGTGCAGGGACAGTTTGCCCTGAAGTATGGCGACTGCAAAAAATGCGAGGTCTATAGAATATCAACAGGAGACCCGGTGACTGAATTAAAAGAGACCTTCAACAATATGATGTTTATACTGGAAAGCA